>ONWK01000244.1 GCA_900321505.1 uncultured Eubacteriales bacterium | reverse complement strand
CGAACAGATCATCCGAAAGCCCGTCGCTGAAGAGGCTGTCCGCATCGACCTCGATCTCCTCGTCAGGCTCCTGATCCTCTGCGAATTCATCGTCCGTGTACTCCTCCTGAGACAGCTCATCATCCGCATACTCTTCATCTTCCGGAGACAGCTCATCATCTGCATACTCTTCGTCTTCCAGAGACAGCTCATCATCTGCATACTCTTCAGCTTCAAGAGACAATTCATCTTCTGCATACTCTACGTCTTCGGTCAGCTCTTCTTCAGCATATTCATCCGATGACTCATCTGCAAATCCATCTGCGGCAAACTCATCGCCCGCAAACATTTCCCTGCTGTCTTCAAAGCTGTCATCCATGACTTCCTCAGCCGCAGATGCCGATGTATCTTCCGTTACTGCGTTTGTGCCTGCCGAAACACCTGCCGATCCCGCTGTATTAGCACCCAGAGCAGCTATAATCTCTGCAAGTCCCGTACCTCCGCCGTTCAGACCGGCACCGATGGATATCCATTTTAGCTTCTCCAGAAGCTCCTGTTCCATCTCCGCACGTATTGACTGGCGGAACTGATTCAGCTTTTCATCGATCATGGCCTCGGTATAGGCAGCCGACACTGCAGTTCCACCCGTTCCGCCATACATAGCCTGACCGTAGCTTCCGTTATCATAACCGTAACCGGCTGCTCTCTGATCATATCCCTGACCGTAACTCTGATCATAGTTCTGACCAGCACCATCGACATATCCTGCGCCGGCATCCTCGGCAAAACCATCAACCTCTTCAAGATTGATCCCGCCGTAATCATAAGCATCCTGCTGCTGTGTTCCATCAACCTCTTCAAGATTGATGCTGCCATAATCATTAGTCTCCGGCTGCTGTAATCCATCCACCTCTTCCAGACGGATGCCGCCGAAACGCATGGTTGCCATCTCATATTCTCTGCGGTTTACAGCCTCTTCAGCAGCGATCATTTTATCAACTGCGCTGACCGGAGCCTCTCTTAACTCTTCTCCGCTGTTATATACATCATCCTCATCAACCTCGGAGAAGTTGAGCGTACTTAATTCTTCATCATCATCCTGTCTGTATGTTTCTCCTCCGGGATGCTCCTCCTCATATATCAGGCGTTCGTCATAATTGGTGTCATGCAGCGAACGGCTCTCCTCGACGAATTCCTCCCATGCGGTTTCGCCGTCTGCTCCGGAGAAATACACCGACTGGAAGTCCATTCTCTCAAACATGTTGACGAAAAGATCCGGCACATCAATATGGAAGGACGAACGGGATGTGGGACTCATAACGGCAAAAGCCTGTCCGCGTTTGGCGGAAAGTATGTCTTCCTGCTCCTGTTCATTGATACCGCCGGCCTTCTCATACAGGCGGCAAAGATCGTCCATATCATTCGGCGCCAGTCCGAATACAAAGCTGTACTGGCAGGCGTTGATGATTGCGGTGGATTTCCTCGCGATCTCCTCGCTTCCAACAAAGTCCTTGATATTCTGGGTGATAACGATCTGCATACCGTTATACTTACGGATACGCTTTGCCAGCTGGAACATGAAGTCCAGAGCAACAGGGAACTTGGTATCGATGAATACATGAGCCTCGTCGATAACAACCACAATTTTTCGTTTCAGGTTATATCGCAGGTTGTAATCCCTGTTCTTGATGATCTCATTATCGATATATTTCAGCACCAGCAGCATCTGCGCATTAGCTATGGTTGAATTCCGGTTAGCCAGCAGGGACTGGAAGTTGAATACAGAAAAGTTCTCATCTGTTGTAATGGTGGACGGGCCGTTCCAGATATTCGCGTTACGCCCGCCTGTAGAGAATTTGGAAATGTAGTTAACCAGCATTCTCAGCAGCTGACGGAGATAATCATTATTAGTACGTTCGAACTCTGCCAGGATCACATCGTAAAGGTCGTCAAAGATCGGGTAATCCTCGGCATGAAGTCCGGACAGATCAGCGTCAGGGGTAATGCCGAAGTTCAGATAAGTCCTTTCCACAAGGGAATTCAGGTATTCCAGCGCATCTTTATCGATATCGGGAAGGATCTGCCTGAAGAACTCTTCCAGGAACTGCAGATGGGTTGCAAAGCTTCCTGCCGGACCTCCGCCGCCCTCACCTGCTTCATCATCGTCAAGCGCGGTAATGATGTGGAAAGGATTGAGGCGCCCGTACTTTGCATTTCCTACGTTGATGATACGTCCGCAGAGGTTGTGAGCCAACTCGGAATACTCATTCTCCGGGTCAAGAATGAATATCTTTGCATCCTCGGAGGCGAGGTTCAGAAGAAGGGATTTCGTGGTATAAGATTTACCTGAACCGGATTTACCGACGATAACCATGTTGGAGTTAACGCGCTCGGAATCTCTTCTGAAGAAATTGATAAATACGGGAACTCCGTCTGATGAGCCCAGCTTCACGCCGCCTTCATCCGAAATATGCGCAAAAATCCAAGGGTACATTCCTGCGATCGTATTCGAAGGAATACCCCTGGCCTCTTTCAGCACGGGATCATAATTTGATATCTGAGAACCGATGAAAGCCTGCAGCTGCAGGAAATCCATCTGTGACAGCTTCATTCCCGCTTCGGTCCAGGTATGGCGCACGGTCTTCTTCATGTCCGGAACCATGGGGCTCATGGAACCAAAGTGTTTTCCCAGTACCGGATCCTCTTTTGTCATCAGAGAATCATAGGCCGTGATATAAATATTTACAGAGAGCAGCGCCTCATTCTCCTGCTGCAGAGTAACAAGCAGTGAGGAAAGAGTTTCGATATGAGTCTGCAGCTCCAGTCTCTTGGAGTCAATACCTGTGGCTATATACCGCCCGCGCAGCTCTGCCAGAGAACGGTCGATGGCACGTATGGATTTGCTCCGGTCCATGGGCGCGATCTTCACCACGACCTTGGTTCCGGGCAGTGACATTACTCCCGCCAGCCAGGCATCTCCTACGATCGAGGGGTACTTAAGAACACGGAAATTATGAGTGATGATCTCATTAACCTCGATCTTACGGGCGCTGAATTTCAGTTTCTCGGGCATTGCCCACTGAACCCATTTCTCCGGATCGATCTTGTCAATCTCTCGTTCATCAAAATCCAGACTATTGGAATACTTAAGGAATATTGCAAGTCCGCGGTCATCCAGACAACGCACTGAAAGCTCCGCCTGCTCAAGGGCATCAAGCGCCTGATTGGTACGCATACGGAGATTTCTGCGATCCTTATCAAAAAGCACGAAATAGTAGAAGCCCTCTATGACACGGTTGTCCGTGCACAGGTCGGATATCTCGGAGATCCTCTCGTACTCCACCTCTACTCTGGCTTTCAGTTCATCCTCACGGATAAGTCCGCTCTCAAAGGATTTCTTCAGGGCGCTCAGCTTTCCGTATTCAGCCTCAAGATAACTGTCATACATAATGGGCCGCTGCAGCTTGACTATATTTGCCCCGTAATCCCCGTTAAGGCCACGCAGAACCTTACCGAAGCAGTTCTCTATGGCGTTATTTCTCCTGTAAATGGAATGGAAACGGAATTCCACCGGATCGATCTCTATAACCGTTCCGAAATACTCGCCGGCATACTCAATGAATCCGTCCTTTATTGCGGTGAAAGGAATAAAGTCGCTGACATCATGATATTCTTTGGAATCTTCCTTTTCTGATGCCTTTGCCTTTTTCTTTGCAGCACTCCTGTTTGCCCGGGCCAGCCAGACTGCATCCTTCTCTTCCTTTGTGGCAGTCTTGCTCTTGAGGATCTTATTCTCTTCTTTGATAAGTTCCTTCAGCTTCTTCTTATCAGGTACAGGATCAGACTCATCAGCCTCCTTTTCTTCATCTTCGTCATCCTCCTCATAGAAGGCATCAATCAGTTCATCCTGATCATTTTTCTTCATTCTTTTCAGAGCCTTATCGTCATAAACACGATAGAAACGCCTCGGAAAAGCAATGTAACGAAGTATGTGCCAGAAAAATACGTAGATAGGTGCATCATTTACCCTGACAATGAGCATCCCGAAAAGCCCAAACACAACCAGTGCGAAGATCCAGCGGTAAGGGAGGGAGGATGCTGCGCAGAGCGCAGCAATCCCAAGCCCCACCAGGACGACAAAAACATCGACCAGGGTGACTCCCTTGAAAAGCTCCATTTTGACTTTTGTTTTACCAGGTATCAGGCGCACGCTTTTTACCTCTTATACTTATTTTTTACTGTCCGTTTCTGGGGCCACGCTCACGCTGCGGCGGGATGTTGTTGTCATTATTCTGCAGATTCATCTGAATATTATTCTGCGGATTGACATTCAGATTCGGCGGGTTATTATTAATATTTACGTTCGGCGGAACAACATTGTTGTTCGGGATATTAACACCGGGCTGAACATTATTATCCGGTATATTAACCACCGGCGGAATGTTATTATTCGGAATATTAACCTCAGGCGGATTATTGTTATTCGCGATATTGATCTCCGGCTGAATGCCTGCACCTGCCTGATTTCCGACAACATTGTTATTAATTCCCTGATTATTCAGGTTTATGTTATTGTTTACCGCTTCGCGTCCCGGTATCGGGTTATTATTTAAATTTACGTTGTTATTTACAACTCCGGATCCCGGATTATTATTAAGATTTACGTTATTGTTAGCCGCACCATGATTAACGTTCAGATTATTCTGGTTTACAGGACGGCGGTTTACTCCCGGATTATTATTCACGGGATTATTATTCACAGGATTATTATTGCCTCTCCTTACGCCACGCTGCAGAGGACCCATGCTGTTACGTCTGGCCTGGGGATTATTCCTTCCGGGCAGAGGACCTACGGGACCCTGAGCTCCACGTCCTGCGGCACCCTGAACTGCAGGGCCTCGACCTGCGGCGCCCTGAACTCCACGTCCTGCGGCACCCTGAACTGCAGGGCCTCGACCTGCGGCGCCCTGAACTGCAGGACCCCGGCCTGCGGCGCCCGGAGCTGCAGGACCACGGCCTGCACCGACATTAACTCTGCCGCCACCGACGTTCGCTCCGCCGCCGATGTTTGCTTTGCCGCCGACTCCGCCGACTGTGTTTCTTCCGCCAACTCCGGCTCCACCGATTCCGGCTCCGCCAACTCCGGCTTCACCGACTCCGGCTCCACCGATGTTCGCTCTTCCACCGACTCCACCGACTGTGTGTCTTCCGCCCATTTCGGCTCCGCCAATGTCATTAATGCCTCCGACTGCGGGTCTTTCTCCGATTTCAGCTCCACCGCCGATATCGTCTCCGCCTCCGTCACCATAAAGAGCCTGCTGAAGGGGATTTCCGCCGTCATTATTATCTCCGCCGCCTCCGAAGTCTGCATTTCCAAGATTTTCAGGAAGCGCACCGTCATTATCATCAAGTCCAAAAATATCATTTCCGTCTATGCCGCCGATATCCCTGAGATTATCGGGCAGATCGCCATCGGCATCACCGTCGATACCACCTCCGGCTCCGCCGCCATAACCACCTCCGGCTCCGCCGCCAATGCCGCCTCCGGCTCCGCCGCCGATACCGCCTCCGGCTCCGCCGCCAAAGCCGTTATCGCCATGACGGGCTCTATTGCCGAATTCCTTGGCTGCCTCTGCAGCTTCCATCTTCCGGTCAAGGGCATCATGCTTCATATCAACATCAGCAAGCTTCTTTGCCTCACTGAGTGTCTTTCCGTCTTCCATATAACCCAGAGTGCTCTTCATCCTGCTGAGCTCATTTGCCTTCAGGCCAGAGCCGTCACGGTGGGTTCCGTTCTTCTCTGCATAGGCAATATCCGCTGCCAGCTTCTTCTGATCTCTCTGGCGGTCTCGTTCTCTTCCCCGTTTAACCGTTTCAGAATCAGTACTCTTATCATGGGGCTTGGCGATTCCGACTGCTTCGGCCGCATTTCGAAGCGTACGTCCTACAGTAGAAAGACCTGTTGCATCTGCTAGCTTTCCGCCCCATTTCTTGGCCATATTTCCGGTCGCACCTTTAGCCGCATCTACTGCCGAGCCGGCAGCACCAGCTGCCGCGCCGCCTACCGCACCTGCGATGGAACTTCCGCTCATTGCCTGAAGCTTACGTCCGATTCCGCTGTTTGTTACATCGCCTCGAACATCGCCGGCCAGGATTGCCTGATATCCTGCGTTGTCTGCCAGGATACCGGTGAAAATGCCGTTGACCTTATTAACTGCAAGGATGCCGCCATAAGTGATAACACACTTTACTATACATTCCAGGATCACATTATCTGAAATGGAAAGGTTTCGGCTCCATACGATGGGCAGGAACATAAGGAAAAGCCTCATGGACAGCACCATGCCCACAACTCCGAGAAGCTGTACGATAAAGGCTGTTATCCACTGCTTGAACTTACCTCCGTCATCCAGCGGCATGACCGCGATGGCCAGAGGAGATGCTATATAAAGCGCCAGAAGGTTAAAGATACGTACTGCACAGGTAGTGATGATTACCAGCATTTCCATAAGGATTGCCACGGAAACGACATACACCAGAACATAATTCATCTTTAACGGACTGGGATCAAAGGCCTCCTTAACATCCGTCCAGCTGTAAATGTCTCTCTCCCCTATATAGAAGGGATAGCGTACTGAATCCGTAAAGGACGGATTGTTGTTGAAGACATCATTTCTTGCCGCCGCATTGTTTCCTATGGTCCCCATGGTTCCGATCAGGAAAAGTATGCGATCCATCGGTACCGTTCCGGTATTCTTCTGTGCGACCTCATATACCTGCTTATAATATGACAGAACACGGATATTGGTGTTGGCGCGGAAGGCCTCCATACAGTCCAGGAGCGCATTCGTAAGGCCGTCGTCATATGAATCCAGCGGTGCCTCCTTAGAGAAATCGTAACCTGTTCCCAGTTCCTCCATGAGGCTCTGCCAGGTGACTATCACCTCATTTTTATCATTAAGGGTAGTGTAATGAAAGTCGAATACCCCCTGATCAGCCAGCTTTTGCAGATACTGCCTTATATCGTTGTAACATGCATTCAGGTTATACCTCGACCGATATGACGGGTTCAGCGAATAATTACCTATGGTATTTATAATATACGCCATGGTGGCATATTGTTCATCCGTAAAGCTGATACTTTTCGAACTGGGTCCTTTACCCCCGTCCATTACGGCCTGACTGATAGATTTTGTCAGTGCATTTGTAGCGGAAAGGGCAACTATCATAATAAAATTCATTCCGACTATGAGCATGATGCTCTTAAAAAGATTCCCGAGAATAGCTCCAAGCGTGACGCCCTGCTGCTTATCCCTGAGATCACCGATCTTACGTACAACCGCAATAATAGCAAAGGCAAAAGCTATCATGATACCGATGATCGCTATGCCTGTATATATGCTTTTTGCCGTGCCGTGATTGAAGAAAACATCGATAAGAGTGGTATCCTTTGTATCATATTTCACCAGCTTCTCACCGGTAAATATCATCATCGTATCTTCAACCAGCTTAACAAAGCGAAGGATCAGAGTCTCCAGCATATAAAAAATACGGAAGATCAGATTCTCCAGCAGGGACTGGAACCATGTTTTAATTGGACTCAGGATATCTCCCAATCCAAACAGCAACATATCGATAATCTCCTACTTAAATAGACTTTAATCCTGCGGTTACCTTACACGAAGCCTCTTTCTTGCAATATAGAGAGCTACTATAACCCCCACGATCACAAGGGCGAAGGCTATGATAAAGAGCGTTGCGCTCACGTTAAGATACAGAAGTATCCGAAAATCCTTTTCCACGGAATTTCCGGCCGGATCCGTTATTACCACGTGATAATATCCCGTTTCTGACACCTGATTGTCCGAATCCAGGCTAACCGCCTCCTCGTCATTGAAAAGGATAGAAATCGTGTCATCCTTTGACATTCCGGATATCGTTACCGGACCCTTGGCATTGTTTTCCTCATCCAGGCCCTCAAAGGTGATCTCGGGAGGAGTATGGTCTATGGTCACATCCAGCTTGTATTCCGTATTTGTTACGGTGCAGACATAATTGATGATATAATGTCCTTCATTCATCAGATCTATCGTTCCGTAGCCATGCGCAATCGGTTTATCTTCATATGTTACATTCCTTGCCGTAAAACCGGCAGGAAGCACATAGTAATTGATCTTTCCGGTGATCTCATTTACTATCCGGAAGGAAAAGAGCTGCTTCTCATTGTTATTATCGAAGGTCACCACTACATAATTGCCCGGCTCGGTGACCTTGGACGGGATTTCAGACAATGCCTTTCCATCCTTGTATATGGAGGCATTCATATCTCCGCTTCTCGTAAGCGTAACAGCATCTGTCACCACCATTCCGTCAGCCACGTTACTGCTGATGGTTGTATTTCCGCTCAGATAATATACATATTCCCTGTCTTCGGTATTAAACTGAACATTTTCCGAGATATTGATATAATTACTGCCTGTTCCGTCACTATGGACCGGATTTCCCGTAATGATGTCCACTGGTCCCGTATAATCTATATTATCTACGGGATTTTCGGTGGTTGTCCCCTCCTGCTGACCATCCTCGCCCACCGCAAGCGCGGTCATCCCGGGTATGAGACATCCCAGCAATATGAAAATGATCATTATGGTGAGCTTGCGCATGATTATCTCCTGATCTACTCTGACATTATGCCATTGACTTTGCTGCCGGATAATCCGGTTCCTCTTCTTCCTGACCGCTCTCTCCGAGGATCAGCGAATTCCTTACATCCAGATCGTAATATACCTCATCCGCCCGGAACATGTGGTTTCTCAGCTCGTCCATATCCATACGTCCCATCTGATAGAATGGGCATTTGTAGCTTGGCGTATACTTTGTTTTCAGCGGATAATTACCGAAGGTAACGATGATGGCATTTCCTGTGCTTTCCTTGTTGTTCAGCATCTGCAGTTCGGAAGGATAGATGAGCGGACGTACCTGGCTCTGTGTGGACAGGTTCAGATCTCCCGCCTTCGCGCCGATGGCGGAGGAGGTTGACGTGGTACGTACGGTCATATTTCCGCAGAGCTTCGAGAACTCCTCACAGGTACCGATATCGTTGGAACCGATGAACATCTTCATACCGCAGTTGGACTTTACGATGTCAGCCACCTTCTCGCCGTAAACGTTGTTAAGCTGAGAATATGACTGTACCACCATGTTGAACCAGATCTTTCGTGAACGGCCTACGGTGATCATCTTGTCGAATTTCTCGATCCTCGGCATATTTCCGAACTCATCAAGGATGAAATATACATTTCTCGGAAGAGACAGATCCTCTCTGGCCGAAGCCACCTTGATCAGTGCCTTGTACATGCACAGCACAAAAACTGCCGCCAGTCCGTGACGGGTATCTTTCTCATCCGGTATCTTCAGGAACAGTGCCGTGGGTTCGTCGGCAAACTTCTCCGCCTGTACATCCGTAGCGGAGGTCAGACCGCAGAGTCCCCGGTCATTGAACATGTTCAGCTTGTCAAATGTAATGGACATATAGGAAGAAAGGGTCGTATCCGCTGCGGACATAACCTGTCTGGACAGGGTAAACGCCTGCGACAGCTTGCTTCTTCCGTTGAAATAGTCCTTCAGTGCAGCAAACTCGTCTTCAGAATTCGTAAGCGCCTTGTTGATGTTGAAGAAGTTGAACTTCTCCCTGGTCATTCCGAGGCGTTCGTCCTCTGAATCCTCCAGCATGGCGATGCAGGTGGCCATGATGATAGAACGGGCACCCTTCTCCCACACGGGATCCTTGTCATTTTCAATAGGACAGATGACGGAAATGAGATCGTTCAGATCCTCATACATTTCATCATAATACTTCTGGCGGGTTATCGACACATCATCCCGGCAATGGGTCAGATCCGCATAGGCAACGCCGCGCCACTCGGCCCAGGGCTCACCTTCCTCGACATCACCGTCGATCCGCTTCAGGTCAGGATAATCATCCATACTGTCCTTATGGAGCTTTATCTCCTTACCGGCCTGAACATACTCCTGATACATGTCCCAGATACCTTCCAGCGGATTCCACCGGGAGGATGAATAGGTATCACGGAGATCCAGGAGAAGCACCTTATATCCTCTGGACTGCAGGTACTTCGAATGCAGGTCGAAGAGCTCGCCCTTCGGGTCCGTCATGATCATGGAGCTGCCCGCAGATGTTGAGGCCAGCAGCTGGATCATGGGATTAATGAAGGTTGTGGTCTTACCGGAACCGGTAGCACCGATAACCAGCGAATGTGCTCCCGGATAGAAATTCACCTGAAGGTGATTCTTCCTGTCCAGCACCGCCCGGACCGGAATACCGTCCTGAGTCACCTTATTCAGCTCTTCATATACATGCTCCGGAAAGTATTTATCTCTCTCTGCATCCGTGAGGAACCGGCTGTTCTCCAGAGAACCGTTCACCACGTCCACCTTTCTGTCGCCTTTCAGCAGCTTTCCGGTCTTCTCGAAGATGAAGAAGTCCAGATTGTTGCCGGAAAGAAGCCAGATCATGAATGCGAAGAAGGCTCCTATAAGACCGTAGATCCATGTTCTGAAATCCAGCATGATGCCCATATCGAAATCCCATTCCCCACCCTTAAAGACTGTGGGCAGATTGTCGATCATCATACGGATGATGAATCCCAGTACCGTTGTCAGCAGAAGGAAGATCAGTATCCCAAGCACCAGTTTTTTCTTTTTTTTCATCTGTACAGCTACTCCTTACAGCTTCACCAAAAACAGGAAACTACTCCTGTTGTTATTGCTATTCTATCACATCAGGCATAACAAAAGTGCAACACAAAATAGGGTTTTTTATATATTTTTTGGCATAATACCCCCAATTATATTAAGCATACCATAACGGAGTAATGATAGCACAAAATACTGGGTGTGACAATCAAAAAACACTAAACCTCATACTCTTCCTTATGAGCCATACCGACATCTCCGATTGCTTCGCAATCCTCGATTTCACGGCATTCGCCGTATACATCCGCTTCGTCATTGTTTTGCCTGCAAGCTTGCACAAAACAAATCCCCCGGCAGTCATACCGCCGGGGGATCTTTTACTCTCTCTCTTATTTATTTTTTGCTTACTTGGTAGTAGCCGGTGTAATTGATGCAGTTGTAGCCTCAACGCCTGCGTTGCCAACCATCCAGTTGGTCAGAGGTCCGATTGAAAGCTTAAGGATAACTACCAGAACGAAGATCAGGATGTAACCGATGATTGCGGTCTTAAGTGCCTGCTTTCTCTTCTCTCTCTCCTGGGGCTCCTCAGCTGTTGCATACTTTACACCCATGATGATGCAGAAGATAACACCACCTGCGCCTACGATAGCGAGCAGCGGGTTAACCAGCTTGTTGATCAGATTCAGAACCGGATGAACTGCCGGATCCAAATTGATGTCTGTCTCAGCCATTGCTACATCGCCAAATGACAATGTAACGATGCATGCAAGAAGTGCAACCGTTGCGATCTTAAGGAAGAGCACAAGCCTCTTGTTCTGTGATACTGTACGTACCATCTCTGTCACTCTTACTCCCACCTGATTCATATTTGTATCCTCCTGTAATTCATTTTTTTATTTTTGCCTGATGAGCCGTACTTGTTGAAGCGATTATAACATAACAAGTATAACAAATGTGCAACAAAAAATAACACTTTTTGAAAATTTTTTGTTATTATCCTTCAATCCGTTTCATTTTTCTTCGGGAATTCTTATAGTGGCGGTAGTTCCCTCCTCTCCCTTATCTATTTTCAGCTCGCCATGGCATAACAGTGACAGACGGGTACGGACATTCTCCGTTCCGACACTCTTATAGCTCTTCTGAGTCTGCAGCTGAGTCTTCTTTCCGTGTCCGTCGTCATGAACGGCGATCACGATATATCCCTTCTCCCGAAAGGTTTCTATACGGATCTTCTCGCCTTCCTCACTCATTCCGATACCGTACTGAATGGCATTTTCCACCAGAGGCTGCAGCGTAAGCGGCGGCAGCGTAAAGTCCATCACCTGAAGATCCTTCTCCACCTCAAAATGCCTGGAAGGAAGTATCTGTGCCAGCTCGATATACATATCCACATGTTCCATTTCCTCTGTGAATGGGATCATGGATGCTCCTGTCAATGCCTGGAATTTACGGCGGAGATATCCGGAGAAATTCTGGATTGCAGGCTTCACCGCCTTCGCATCCTCGTCGGACAGGATTGCGATCTGCTGCAGGGAGTTGTAAATGAAATGCGGATGTATCTGCTCCATCAGAAGAGCAACCCTCTTTTCCGACAACTCTGCCTTGCTCTGCAGCACCTCCCGCTCCGTATCCAACTGATAGAGGAAGAATACGGAAAGCAGCAGCATAGAAAGAGAGAATCCCAGGAAGTCGGCATCCGGATTTATCATTGCGATAACGGCTGCAGCGATCGGGAAAATGAGTCCGAGGACGAAGCCTATAATGGCTCTGATGCTCTTTCCCGAGAAAAAAAGCATTATCAGAAGAATGATATACTGGCCCAGCGTCACGATCTGCAGCATATAGTGATAGCGTCCGAATACCGCAAATGCACCGACCAGCACCGCCATCAGAAACTGTATGCAGGTCCAGAATTTTCTGTCCCACTCCTCTCCCTCGTGATGCTCTGTCTCCATAAAATAAAGGCAGAAGCAGGGTGCCGCCATACTGTACATGATCCGGGTACAGATAAATGCAGCATTTTCCATATCCTGATCCACATACCGCTCTGCGAGCTGAAGGGAAAGACCGGCCAGTACCACACAGATTGAATAGAGAAAGAATCCGGTCTGCACACGATGAGTCCTGAACTGCACTACAACGACCAGAAGCAGGGCCGCGATAAGAATGCCAACGAGGATCACCGTCAGATTAACATATTTGAGTACCAACGCAATATTCGTTTGTCCGATATAATTCTCCTGCATGGCTTACTCTTCCTACATTCCTCTGACTGATCCATGATTATATTGATACAGATAGAACTCCTGACAGAAGCTCCATACACTTCTGGTGACCATCACCGAGACAAACAGGTAAGCTGCTGCCTCTGCTAATCCGACCCATTTCAGCAGGAGCATGACAGAATTAGTTGTAAAAAGATACAGCATAACGAATATCGGAATGGAAATGATCAGGATCAGCGCCGCTGAGATCCATAACTGAAAAGCCCTCTGCCGGTCGGTGTTTTCTTTTTCAAGTCTGGCACGATTTCCTTCCGGCGTCATATTTCTGCGTATTCTCCTGATCCCGCTGAGAAAGCATATCATAGCCGCCACACTAAAAGCCTGCGGAGCAACGCCTATAAATGCAACTATGATCGCATTTAAAACACTGAGTTCCACCCAGAAGGTCTGCCATTCAAAGATCCGCATACCCGTTTCAAGTATCAGACTTATCATCATCAGTATCATGGCCGCATTCCAGTGCGGATCCAATTCCGACAGGCGGAACAGGCTGACAAAAAGGGCTATGGACAGAAGATAATTCAAAATATATACCGGATATGTAGCACTCGACAGATTCAGGAAAATGGTAAAGTTCAGAGTATTCATATCCGCGTCCAGCAGAAGGTAGATAATACCGTAAAGCAGCCCCATGGTGAAGATCAGAGCAGGAAACACGAACGCGATGATCCTTATGGACTTGAAATCAAACTCTCTGTTCATCAGCCTTAGTATCCTCCGGTTCTGGTGATCAGCTCACCCAGTGTCATTTCCGCCCAGGAATACTGGATCATATATTCTCCCATAAAGGAATTAACCGCTATACTGTCTCCTTTCAGATAATCCAGGTAGTCACAGTCTATCAGCGAGCAGTCCACACCGTAGGCATTCCAGCCCTTCACCAGAACCGATTCCGCACCCACCTGCTTCAGGTCGTCCTTCAGACTGGAAATATATACGTGCATCTGCTTCTTTATCTTGCTATTATCATCCCGGTCCTCAAATATCATACTTGACAGTTCGCCCACTGAACACATGGCTCCTCTGCGGTCGATCATTGCCGCAAGAAGCTCCTTATCCTTGCTGCGCTTGAAGCGGACCGGCTGACCTTTCTTATCAAAAACCTCAAAATTCCCGAAGCATTGTACACGCAGAAGTCCCGTTTTCTCACGTTCCACGGGATTCCTGAGATTTGAGAGCTCTCTCTCCAGATCCTCCCTCTTCGCAGGCTTAAGTATGAACCCGCTGGCATGAAGCTGGAAGGACTGATATGCAAAACGCTCATGTCCCGTAACGAAAATGATATTCGTCCTGGGAGACAGCTTCTTTACCTCCATGGAAAGCTCAAGCCCTGACATGCCCGGCATTTCTATATCCAGCCATGCCACATCCGGCTTATTGTCCTGACAGTATTTAAGCGCAGACCGATAATCCGAAAAGGCACTGTGAGTGCCCTTCGGATCTATCTCCGTCATCATTTTCACGATTTCTCTCGCCGTGCTCTCCTGGTCATCTACAGCTATAGTAATCATAGAACCCCCTTAAAACACTTATGCGCAGCTATTCAGTTTATACATTGATCAGTGCCCGCGGTTTGCCGCCTTTTCCGGCTTCGGCTCCAGCTTCCTCTTCAGCCCTCCAAGCTTGCGGGCGATGGGCTTCTCCTGATCCTTTGCCAGGAACCGGATACAATCCTCGCTGATGCTCTTGCTCCTGATATATGGCTTCAAGGCCGCCTTAAACTCCTTCGTCCCGGCCAGTTCCTTTGCCATTTCAAGGAATTTACTCTTGAAAAATAAATTTTTAATCTCATCATAATAAGGACGGGGTTCATCTAAAGGACGCTTCATCTCATCCGAAATGATCTGCTGCAGCACTAATGCAGCGATCTTTTCGCGTACCTCCTTCATATCCACCTGGGTCTTCTCCTGTTGAACAGGATTATGGACACTGTCCAGCTGCTTCAGCAGAGACTGCATTTCCTCCATAGCCCAGAAGGAGGTATCCTCCTGAATTCCGAACCGTCCTTCCCGGAGCGCAGCCCTTCTTTCCTCAAGCTCCGCTTCCGAAAGCTCCGCATCCGGTGTGAGATCAGTCATAACCGCAGCCTTCTCCATACGCTGCAGCTTAGCCCATGCCTTCCGCCGCTGATCCTCTGTTACCGTGATTTTCTCAATGCCCCGAGAATAACGCCTGTACACTCTCCAGCGTTCCATTTTCTCCCGGAAATCGTTGTTGCGCTGCAGGACTTCATCCCGTTCCGCCTGCTGCCTGATGGATGTCAGCATCATCTGTGAGCGTTCATAAACTCTCACTGCGCAACGGGCTTCCTGCGAATCCGGATCCATGGTTAAAAGTCCATTTTCACCATGGACCTTCTTATCCCCGAAATCCTCTATCTTCTTTACCAGCCGCTTCTCCCGGTCGACGAGCTCCTTAGTATAGCCATTTCCTTTTTCGAAGCTGCTGTCACCGATCAGGAATTCCTCCTGCAGCTGGCGGGTGATCTTTCCAAGCTCCTCCGCTTCCTTCAGCACCTCGTCAAAGAAGCGTATGTCCTCCTCCGAACCTATGGCCGGAAGATCCCTGGTCACAAAGGGCCGCGTACGGCGAAGTGCCTCTTCAAAGCCATTGGTCTTCTTCAGGAAATTCTTAAACCTTTTTTCATGCTCAGCAAAATCCCCATCCGGAAGCTTTTCCGAGCTGAGAAGAAATGCCTTTTCCATCATTCTCTCATATTCGGCCCTCATGTCTTCTTCTTCCCGTTCAAGACGGCCCGGATCCTCTGCAGCCATCTGCTGAAGCGTTTTATCCGCCAGGATGTCATCCACATCCTCGCGGGTTACAAAGCGGAATTCTTCATTTTCGAAAATGTCCTCCGGATCCTCAGCGGAATGGAAGAATATTCTCTTCACCCACAGAGGCGAATCATACTCCCTGACCTCACGGATCCGAATATTCTCAGTGATCACTCCAACCAGCATGGCATATTTAAGGATATTCTCCAGCGCCTTACGCTCTTCCTCTTTCTTGATCCGCTGAAGCTGCTCCTCGATAACCTTTTTGGCCGTACGGGCATACTCCAGCTGTTTGGTGAGGGTTGCCAGCTCCTGCTTAACTTTGTTGGACTGCTTTCCGGTGACAGGGTCACCCTTCTCCTTCAGGATTGCGATCCTGTTCTCGATATCATAGATCGACCCTTCGATCACGGAAAGAACTGTTTTTGTTTCCTTCTTCTCGCCCATAGTACACCTCTCCGGTCATGTCACCGCCGTTTCACTTCTCTTCCTTCGGATCTGTGCCCTGGGACATGTAGATATTCCCTTCCGTATCGATGACCACATCGATGAATTCCGTCACATTCATCTCTATGCTGTATGCCACGATCAGGGTCTGCTTCGACCCGTTCTCCAATACGGAAGTTGTGTTTTTGTATTTCTCCCGAAGCTCCAGAAGCTTCTTCTCGGATTCAGTCCTCTCGGGAAGCTGCTGTGTCCCCGTGGAGGGAATGTAATTCCCTTCCGCATCCGTATCAGCCTCCGTCGGCGGCTCTTCGGTGGGGAGCTCGATCTCGCCTGCTTCCACCTTTCGCTTCAGCTCCTGATACTCACTATAAAGCTCAGAAGCACGTTTTATCCTGTCGGGATCTCCCTCTTCCTCTGTATTTTCTGTACTCTCTGTATTATCTGTATTATCTGTATCTTCCGTATCCACGTTTACCGCTGCCGTAGCATGGGGAACCATAACAGTCTGCTGCTGATCACCCAGCATGCTGAGGAGTTCAACCTCACCATTTGGATCGAAAAGAACCCAGTCCGCCATCCCCTTGGGGAATTCCAGCCTCACATCTCCCTCATCATCCCGTATTATATAGATGGGATGCTCCGTGGCGCCTCCTATGACAACCGTTCCGGATACCGTTTCCCCGGTCTGCAGAGATACGACAAGCCCCTCTTCCGAACTGCTCACATACACCGGAAGTGTAAACCTGATGGCCTCACAGGCGACCCCATCCACTTCACCTGAGCGAAGGAAATCCACCTCCGCAGAGCCTGATGCCCTTGGAGAAAGAACATAGGTGATCTTACCCTTTTTCTCCTCTCCCTTTGCCTTAACCTCCAGATTATCCTCTCCGCGGTTTACAAAGCTCCAGGCAAAATCAGGCGTCCTGCTCCCGTCCAGGGTGACCTCAATATCAGCCCCGTTCTGCACGTAAGAAACCGGATACTCCGTAACATTGAACAGGGGTACTCCCTCCGGCTCCTTCTCCCGGGTCAGGATCAGGATCACAATAAGGATAGCGATTATCACAAGGATCGGGATGACCGCGATTAATTTTCGTTTCATGTTCTATCCTCCGTACCTGATCCGCTAGTACTCCGGAGTCTCCAGGTTTATCCTGCTCGTCGGCGCAAAGTCCACGGTTCCGTTTACATGATTAAAGGTGGCCGTTTTCTCCGTCAGGATCGTACCTTTATTATACACAATCCGCCGCGTCACCGATATCTCTGTTTTTGGAATCTCTTTACCGTAAAGTGCATGTATCGCTTTTCGGTATTCTTCACTTACTTCACTCTCGTGTTGAGTAACCTCAATCGTAGAAACACCCCTTACACCCGTATGATAAGGCTCCAAATCACTGTCATTCGTGGTCATATACTTCTTCGGAATAGCCTCCACCTTACCTACAGCTTTCTTATTTACTCCTGATCTGTGAAGCATGGCGGTAACATCCGTCCGGTTGTATCCCGCGAAGCAGACGGCATCCTTCCTGTTCTCAATCTTGCTTCCCACATCGATCGTTGCATAGCTGAGGACCAGTGTCCCATAATTGATCACTGTTCCGCCGCCTGTAAGCTTCAGGGCCGGCTCGGAATTCTTCTTCTCATAGGAACCGGAGTCCACCAGACAGAATACCTTTGCTCCCGGCATGATGATCATATCCCCGCTTCGTCCCGATCCTGAGGCCTTATCGCACTCTATAATACCTTCTGAGGTATTGAGATAGGGGGAAATGGTTCCGCCTTCCTTCACCAGAATGGTTCCGCCCTTATTGATGATCTTCCCGTTATTGATGAAATTTCCTTCTACGGAAAGCACACCGCCTTCCTCGATCACTATTCTGGAGCCCTCCGCCAGCACAACGCCTTCTGACTTGGATATATTTCCGCTGGCATCAATATATGTCGAATCCTTAACTATAAAGGTGCTTCCCGCCGGGATTGTAATGGTACTTCCTTCGCCGGT
>ONWK01000121.1 GCA_900321505.1 uncultured Eubacteriales bacterium | reverse complement strand
GTTCAGTATACCGATCTCCGGCTGCTCCGCATCCCCCTTAATCCGGAAGGAGGAGATTTTTGTCCCCTCCTTCCGGATTGTCGCGCATGTAAAAGGGCGGCAGAATCATATCTGCCGCCATATCATCAGAAGAGTATCTCTTTTCTGCTGTTGAGCAGTTTTCCTCCGCTTACGATGGAAAGAACTCCCATAGTAAGTCCGAACACGATCAGGATCACACCCAGAGTGATATTATATACGCCTGCACTCTTCATTCTTCTGTAAACACGTTCCATTTCAATCCTCCTTGACCAACCTCACATTTTCCCGCCTGATATCATTTCTTAAGACCATATATCTCATAATAAGCATCTATGGCTTTTTTCATATCTTCATCAATGATCACACGTCCCTTATAGGGCTTGTTGTAGAGAACCTCAACCACATCCGCCATGGTAACTATAGCAGTGGTATTAATCCCAAAGCTCTCCTCGATCTCCTGAAGTGCGGATTTATCCGGAGTGGTTCCCTGTTCCATCCTGTCCACGGAAACAACCAGGCCCAGGACCTCTTTTGCGCCCGCCGCCTCTATAATGGGCAGAGTCTCCCTTATTGAAGTACCTGCAGTCGTCACATCCTCAATGATAACCACCCTGTCTCCCTCACCCATGGGGCCGCCGAGAAGGATGCCCTTATCACCATGATCCTTGATCTCCTTACGGTTTGAGCAGTAACGTATCTCCTTTCCGTAATCACGTGAAAGCGCTATGGTGGCTGCTACCGAAAGGGGAATGCCCTTATATGCAGGTCCGAAAAGCACATCGAAATCAGTGCCAAAGGCATTTGCAACGGCTTTTGCATAGTATTCACCAAGCTTTGCCAGCTGGCTTCCGGTCCTGTAGAATCCGGTATTTACAAAGAAGGGCGTCTTCCGTCCGCTCTTAGTTACAAAGTCTCCGAAGCGAAGAACCTCGCAGTCGATCATAAACTCGATAAACTCTTTCTTATAAGCTTCCATGGGAAATTCTCCTTTTATGAAAAATACAGAGATTATTCTACCACAACCGGCCGCATCTTTCAATCTGAAGCAAAGGATCACTCATCGATTTTTGCGCTGTACTGGATAGATGATACCACATCATCCTTGAAAATGATCATAAGCGTGCAGTTGCCCTTTGTCAGCTGAAGATTGTTCTTGCCGTCTTCCACAGCCGTATACAGTTTTTCAACATGTCCCAGGTCCATGCCGATATAGGCGCCTTCTGCAGTCTGTACGGTATCATCCCTGAGGACTACCTGTGTAATGACCCTTTCACCCTTATTGTCAAATACATAGAGATCGAAACCGGGATAGGAATATGCTATATCCACTCCGTCAAATGCACAGCTGGGAGATTCAAAGGGTTCTCCCTTATATGCTCCGAGGGCTTCGATCACCGGATCGGCCGGGGCATACATGTAAATCTTTACATCCCCTTTTTTGAAATACCAGTTTTCTTCATTGTCAGGCACCGCTGCATCACCGGGCTCCGTATCCTTCTTCGTATCTGCTGTGCTCTCCGTCTTGTTTTCCGTGGTCTTTACAGCCTCGGTGGCAGCATTTCCGGCAGCAGTGGTACTCTCGCCGCCTGAACCGCAGCCCGAAAGAGCCAGCATGCAGCCCAGCATTCCAACAGTGACGATCCTTTGCAACTTCTTCATTTTCTCTCCTTTACCTGTAGCTTGTAACCTTTCCGGTCTCCTCAAGCTGTTTTTCCTGTGACTTCTTCATTTCCTCATAAAAATCTATCTTCTTCTGCCATACGGCGCTGAGGGAGGAATCGTTCCTCCGGTCCGTGATCCCGGGCTGTTCCCTGAGTATATCTCCGAACCAGGCGCTAGCCTTTTCTGCGCCGGACAGGTTAAGATGCAGACCAGAATCATAGGTATCCGTCGTATAATCGATACCTGTCTCATCGCCATGCTTCAGGAAGTTGATATACTGAAGCTGATTCTTCTCTGCATACTCCTCTATCTGCTGATCCCACTCATCATAAAAATGCGGGTAGCAGGAAGGGGACTTGATAAGTATAAGCGTAATACCGTGCTCCTTACAGCAGTCCCTTATCTTATCCAGATATTCCCAGCATACATCCCCGTAGGTATAATCCGCAAGGGGTATCGGCTCCGGCAGGACATCCACGGGCTTGGTATCCACCCTCATCACATATCCGTTATGTGACAGCTGTTCCGTTCCGAAGAGATACCTGAAATCCTCGGAGGAAAGCTCGTTCCATCTGGAATGAAACCGCAGTATCGGGAATACGTATGACATAAAGGACTCTTCCTTTGTCATGGAAGCCTTTATCGCATCAACCTTAACTGAAGACCATCTCATGCCGTCCAGTGTCAGTCTGTTATACGCCTCGCTCTGCGGCTTGTCATATTTCATGGAAAATACACTGAAAACCACCACCTTCGGCGTTTCGTAGCGAAGCGTATCCTCCAGCATATAATAGGACTGCCATATCAGCTGCTGCGGAGTACCGCGGATCACGCTTGTGATACCGTAATCCTCCCAGAGCTTTATGGGAGAGAAATTCGAATATACCTCGCAGTCGCCGATGAAAAGGACATCATTATCTCCGGCATTGTCGTAATACTCGGCGGAAAGCACACCCTCTTCATTTTCCTCTATGTATTTAGGTACCAGAAGCCGCTGCAGCAGGAATATGCAGATCCCGAAAAGGATCAGGAATACAGCAGCCCTTATAAATCTTTTCATGCTATACCTCAGAACTGGTTATAAATGAACTGGCTGGCATCATATCCGATACCATAGGCTCCGAAGACCACAACAGACAGGATAAGGAATAACAGTATACCGTACCGCAGCACCACAGTCTTCTGTCCCAGAAGCTCCTGAGCCGTACCCTTTCCTCTCAGGACACTGACTGTGAACATGAGGATGATACCCACTGCAGCAACAATGAAATCCGCTCCTGTCATACCCAGCTTAAGGAAGCTCCCGTCTCCGAGGGCATCCCAGTTGCCGGTGGTAAAAATGCTCCCGACCATACCGAAGGTTTTGGGCACATCCCTGTATACATCCAGTATCCTGATCATACCCATGAGCAGAAAGGTCCTCAGTATCTGAATTCCGTCCCAAAACGCCGTATTGGAAAAGGCACATTTCTCATGGAACTTTTTATACAGCGGATTGAATTCCTGTGAAACCAGAAGCACCAGACAGTTCAGCAGTCCCCAGACTATATAATTCCATGCGGCGCCGTGCCAGATACCGGTGGCAAACCATACTATGATGGTTGCAAGATACACAGGTATCCTCTTTCCGATATTTGGTCCGAGCTTTGCCCTTGACCATTTGGTAAGCTTAAGCATCCAGCCGCTTACCGAAAGCGGATAGAATATGTAATCCTTGAACCATGTACCCATGGTAATATGCCAGCGTCGCCAGTATTCGGCCACATTCTTCGAGAAGTAAGGCCGGTCAAAGTTCTCCGTCACCTGTATGCCGAGCATCTTAGAAACGCCGATGGTTATGTCTATACCTCCGGTAAAATCGCCGTATAGCTGTATGGCATAAAAAATGATATTTGCGAAAACATAGACCCCTGTATATTT
>ONWK01000058.1 GCA_900321505.1 uncultured Eubacteriales bacterium | reverse complement strand
TGGAGAAGCCGCTGATCGAAAAGTACGGCGGGGTTACTGCGGAGGGTATCGTGGAGAGCGCGCTTGATAAGGTGCGCATGCTGGAGAAGCAGGATTTCTATGATATCGTTATCAGTATCAAATCCTCTGATGTGCTTATGTCGGAGCAGACTCACCGGCTTATCAGTGAGCAGGTGGATTATCCCCTGCATGTGGGTATCACGGAGTCGGGTACTCTGTGGAGCGGAAATATCAAGTCTGCAGTGGGGCTTGGGCTGATCCTCGGAGCAGGTATCGGTGATACCATCCGTGTATCACTGACAGGAGATCCTGTTGAGGAGATCCGCTCGGCAAAGCTCATACTCCGTACCCTCGGTCTGCGTAAGGAAGGGATCACGCTGGTTTCATGCCCGACCTGCGGAAGGACGAAGATAGATCTTATCGGTCTTGCAAATAAGGTTGAGAGACTCTGCGATGAGTATCCGCAGCTTACTGCCAAGGTGGCCGTTATGGGCTGTGTTGTTAACGGGCCGGGTGAAGCAAGAGAGGCTGATCTTGGCGTTGCGGGTGGAGTGGGAGAAGCCCTTATCTTCCGCCACGGCGAGGTGCTGCGGAAGGTGAGGGAGGATGAGATCCTTACAGCGCTGAGGGAAGAACTGGGTAAGATGAGTCAGGAAGGAGTTGACAGTGGTACTAAGATATAGTACTATATGATTATGAATAAAAAAATACAAAAGACATATAACAGCATTTTTGAAAAGCCCATTAAATCGGATATTCTATGGAGTGACGTCGAAATGCTGTTTATTTCTCTCGGTACAAAAATATCTGAGGGAAATGGATCAAGAGTACGAGTTGAATTAAATGGGGTACGTGCTGTATTTCATCGCCCTCATCCCCAAAAGGCAGTAGATAAAGGTGCGGTAAAGGCAATTCAACAGTTCCTGATCAATGCGGAGGTGAACTTGTAATGGAATATAAGGGATATGTTGCCAAAATAGAGTATGATGAAGATGCGGAAATTTTCTCCGGTATGGTCATTAATACCAGAGATATAATTACATTTCAGGGTGAATCCGTAGGAGAATTAAGAAAAGCCTTTGAGGATTCTGTAGAAGATTATCTTTCATGGTGTGAAGAGGATGGAAGAAAGCCTGATAAACCTTATTCGGGGAAGCTGAATCTAAGACTCAATCCTGAAACACACCAAAAGGCTGCTATAAGGGCAAAACTAAAAGGGATGTCCTTGAACAGTTATATTGAAAAGGCGGTTGAAGATGAATTACAGGAAGGATAGCTGATCCGGGGTTATTATATGAATGACAGAAAATTTAGTGAGGTATTTCCGGATCTTTCGCTGTCCCCTGCGGTGGATAAGATGCTGCATGATGTCATGGTCACGCGTGTCGTCATGTATCGTGAGAAGCAGAGGATGGAGTTATATCTGGAATCGACCCACCTTATAGAGAAGGAGATAATTTACAGGGCTGAGGATGAGATACGGAATCATCTTTTCGGCCCTGTGAGCAGATTTGAAGTAAAGATAGTTGAGAGGTATCTGCTTTCGGGAGCGGATACGCCTGAAAAGCTTGTGGAGCTGTACATGCCCAGCCTGCTGTTGGAGCTGTCGAGGGAGAATCACGTATCTTACCGTATGGTGAAACGGGGCGGATACTCCGTGAGTGATCAGATCCTGCGGCTGTCCATGGCCAACACTGACCTTGCAAGAAGCAGGGAGAAGGAAATAAGAGCTTTTTTTGAAAATATTTTTCTGACACGCTTTGGAATGTCGATCAGCGTGTCTTTTTCCTATACGGAAAGAAAAATGCGGGAAGCAGAGAAGCGCATGGCGGATGTGGGAAAGAAGCTTCCGTATACTGAAGGAGACGAAGAGGTACCGTGGGAAACAGCCGGTTCAGGAGACTCAGGTACAGATGGAAAGAAGTCCGATGATGGAAAAACATCCGGCGAGGGAAAAAAGTCGAATTCCGAAGCTAAGGATAAAACCACAAAACCGGGAATCAGCGCAAGCCGAGGAAACCGCACTGCAAAAACCGGCGCGGCCAGGAAGAAATCCTATGTCCATGTTACGGATTCGGACTGCATTTACGGCAAAAATGTGGAGGGAGACTGTGTTCCCATAAGCTCGCTTTCCCAGGCTACCCTGGGGGAGATCTGCGTTAAGGGGCAGGTGCTTACCATCGAGGACAGGGAGCTGAAGAGCGGAAACTATATTATTCTGGCTGAAATCACAGACGATACGGATACCATTTCCATGAAAATGTTCATGAATCCGGATGACAGGGAGCTTTTTCTGGAGGATTTCCGTGAGAATAAGTTCTATAAGATAAAGGGAACGGTGGAGTATGATTCGTATTCGCGGGATATTTCACTGATGCACATATTCGGCGTGAAGGAGATACCGGATTTCAGGACCTGCCGTGAGGATGACTCGGAGCATAAGCGTGTGGAGCTGAGTCTCCATACCGGATATTCCGAGGCGGACAGTGTTGTGGACATAGATGCTGCCATAGCCAGAGCGAAGAACTGGGGCATGACATCCCTTGCCATAACGGATAACGGAGTGGTTCAGGCCTTTCCTGTGGCCAACCATGCGATTAAAAAGGACGATCCCTTCAAGGTGATCTATGGTGTTGAAGGGTATTTTGTGGATGACAGAAAGACGCTTGTGCTGAACAGTGAGGCCATCGCAGAGGATGATGACCGGAATCTCTTCGGAAACCGTGAATATGTGGTCTTCGATATAGAGACCACCGGTCTTTCACGTAAGAAATGTAAGATCATTGAGATAGGCGCGGTACGTGTAAATGCGGAGGGAAAAGAGCTGGGACGTTTTTCGGAGTTCGTGAATCCGGAGGAACCCATACCCTATGAGATAGAACAGCTCACATCCATCAATGACAAGATGGTTATGGATGCACCTACCATAGAGGTGATACTCCCACAGTTCCTTGAATTCTCAAAGGATGCCATACTTGTTGCGCATAATGCCTCATTTGATACGGGATTTATAGAGGAATTCTGCAGCCGGCTGGGACTGGACTATCCCTTTGCGGCACTGGATACCATGACGCTGTCACATATCCTGATACCGCAGCTGGGATGGTATACGCTGGACCGGCTCTGCAAGCATTTCAGTGTGGTAAATGCACATCATCACAGAGCCTGCGATGATGCAGATGTTACGGCAAAGATATTTGTCCGTCTTCTTGATATGCTCAGGGATAAGGGTATCGATAATATTGACGAACTGAACCGGACAGGCCGTGATTCTGAAGACGCGATACGTAAGGCAAGGGCAAAGCGCGGGACCATTCTGGTAATGAATGAGACGGGCAGGGTCAACCTGTACCGGATCATTTCCGATTCTCATATAAAGTATTTTAACAGGGTGCCGAAGATACCCTTTACACTGATCGAGAAGTACCGCGAGGGTCTGTTGCTGGGAACCGCTTCGTCGGAGGGGCAGCTGTACCAGGCGCTGCTGGACGGCGCGGGAGATGCGGAGATCGCGCGGATCGTAAGCAGCTATGATTATCTGGAGGTGCAGCCGAATTCCATCAACCGGCATCTGATCGCGGACAGCAAGGTGGCGGCAGTGCAGTCTGAGGAGGATCTGCAGGATCTGACGAAGCGCATAATCGCATTGGGCAGGCAGTTCGGAAAGCCGGTGGTTGCAACGGGGGACGTGCATTTCATGGATCCTGAGGACGCAGCTTTTCTTACCATAATCCAGGAGGGCAGCCAGAGCAAGGGCCCCAAAAAGGAGGAAAAGCTGATCCCCATCGCAGAGGGGGAGAGCGCGCTTTCAAATGAGATGCTGCGCCAGCCACCCAGATATTTCCGTACGACCAAAGAGATGCTGGCGGAATTTGACTATCTGGATCCGGATGTGGCCCGTGAGATAGTCATAGAGAATTCAAATAAGATCGCGGACATGATCGAGAAGATATCGCCGGTGCGGCCGGATAAATGTCCGCCGGTCATCGAGGATTCGGATAAAACACTGAGGGAGATCTGCGAGAACAGGGCGCATGAGATATACGGCCCGGAGCTTCCGGAGGTGGTTTCGGCGCGGCTTGAGAAGGAGCTTAACTCCATCATTTCAAACGGCTATTCGGTTATGTACATTATAGCCCAGAAGCTGGTGTGGAAGTCAAATGCAGACGGCTATCTGGTTGGCTCCAGAGGTTCGGTGGGGTCCTCATTTGCGGCCACCATGGCGGGAATTACGGAGGTAAATCCGCTTTCACCGCATTATATCTGCCCTGAATGCCATTTCACAGATTTTGATTCGCCGGAGGTTCTGCAATATTCGGGAATGTCGGGATGCGACATGCCTGACCGGGACTGCCCGAAATGCGGACACAAGCTGATCAAGGAGGGACATGATATCCCGTTTGAAACCTTCCTGGGATTCAAGGGAGATAAGGAGCCGGATATAGACCTGAATTTCTCCGGGGATTACCAGCCCAAGGCTCATGCTTTCATCGGTGAAATGTTCGGTGAGGATCATGCCTTCCGTGCCGGTACCATTACGACCTTTGCGGAGAAGACGGTATTCGGTTACATCAAGGGCTTCTGCGAGCGCCGCGGGATTAATATGCGGCAGGCGGAGATGAACCGCATCGTGCAGCACTGTCTGGGCGTTAAGCGCTCTACAGGCCAGCATCCCGGAGGTATCATAGTGACTCCGGCAAATGAGGAGATATACAGCTTCACGCCGATCCAGCGGCCGGCAAACGATATGACCGCCGATACGATAACAACACATTTTGAATACCATTCCATAGATCACAACCTGCTGAAGTTTGATATCCTTGGACACGACGATCCCACCATGATAAGAAGGCTGGAGGACCTGACGGGACTGGACGCAAAGAAGGTTCCGCTGGATGATCCGAAGGTCATGTCGCTTTTCCATGGCACGGAGGCGTTGGGGATAAAGCCGGAGGATATCGACGGCACCCCTCTGGGGGCGCTGGGCATACCGGAGTTCGGCACGGACTTTGCCATGCAGATGGTCATTGACGCCGATCCGCAGAGTTTCTCGGATCTGGTGCGTCTTTCCGGACTTTCACACGGTACTGACGTGTGGCTTGGAAATGCAAAGGATCTGATCCAGGCGGGGATCTGCAAGCTCAGCTCAGCCATCTGCTGCCGTGACGATATCATGGTATATCTTATGCACATGGGTCTTCCCTCGGGAGAAGCCTTCAGCATCATGGAGAATGTGCGAAAGGGCAATGTGGCAAAGCATAAATGCGATGATAAATGGGCTGTCTGGAAACAGATGATGACGGAGCACGATGTTCCCGAGTGGTATTACGGCAGCTGCGAGAAGATCAAGTACATGTTCCCGAAGGCCCACGCGGTGGCTTACGTTATGATGGGCTGGAGAGTGGCATATTTCAAGGTATATCATCCGCTGGCGTACTATGCGGCATTTTTCAGCATAAGAGCGACTGCATTTTCATACGAGAAAATGTGCCAGGGCCGCGAGCGGCTGGATTATGAGCTGCATAGGCTGCAGGAGATCCCGAAAAACGAACAGACCGCAAAGGACCAGGGCGAGATCAAGGATATGCGTATAGTTCAGGAAATGTACGCCCGGGGCTTTGAATTCATGCCCATAGACATCTACAGGGCAGATGACAAGTATTTCCAGATCATAGACGGTAAGCTTATGCCCAGCTTCTCATCCATAGACGGTATGGGCGAGACTGCCGCTGCTTCACTGAAGGAGGCAGCGAAGGACGGGATATTCCTGTCCCAAGCGGAGCTGAAATCCAGGGCAAAGCTGAGCGGCACGCTGATAGACAAGATGAAGGAGCTGGGAATACTGGGAGACATGCCGGAGACAGGGCAGCTGAAGTTTGATTTTCT
>ONWK01000066.1 GCA_900321505.1 uncultured Eubacteriales bacterium | reverse complement strand
TTCAAATGTCCAGAGGAGGTAAAATAAGATGGCAGGAAAAAGAATTTTCATCGCCGGTTTCGGCGGACAGGGCGTACTGCTCATAGGACAGATGCTGTCATATGCAGCTATGTTCGAAGATAAAGAAGTATCATGGATGCCTTCATATGGTCCGGAAATGCGTGGAGGTACAGCTAACTGTACAGTAAACATCTCCGACGAACCTATCGCATCACCACTGGTTGCTGAGTGCGACGTGCTCATCACAATGAATGGTCCTTCACTGGACAAATTCGAAAGCATGCTCGTACCGGGCGGAGATCTGTTCATCAACAGCTCCATCATCTCCCAGAAAGCTACAAGAGACGACATCACTGTTCACTATGTAGACTGCCAGGGTCTTGCTGAGCACGAAGTAGGCAATGCTAAGACACAGAACATGGTAATGCTGGGTGCTATCATCAATGCTACAGAAGTTGTAAACATTGATACAATGCAGAAGGTATTTGAAAAGGTATTCACAGGCAAGAAAGCTAAGCTCATCCCGAAGAACATGGAAGCTCTTAGCGTTTGGAAGCCGGAAGCATAATTAAAAGAAATGGAAACGAAGCTGATGAAGCGTATAACAATGATAACGGGTCACTATGGCAGCGGCAAAACAGAAGTATCTGTAAACCTAGCATGTGATCTGAAAAAAGAATACGACAAGGTAGCGATACTCGATCTCGATATCATGAACCCTTACTTCAGAAGCAGAGAACGTCAGAAAATGATGGAAGACCTCGGAATAATGGTTCAGTTCAATTCCTTTGGATATGACATTACCGAGGATCTTCCCGCACTTTCTGCGGCTCTCAAGACTCCCCTTGAAAACAAGGAGTACATGGCTATTGTTGATGTAGGGGGAGATAATGATGGTGCAAGGGTACTGAATCAGTTCCACAAGTATCTTACGGGGGACGATGCGGAGCTGCTGTTCGTAGTCAACACCAACAGACCTGAGACTGAAGATTTGCAGGGATGCCTGTTCCATATCATGGCGATCCAGGCAGAGACAGGTCTGAAAATAAAGGGACTTATCAATAACACTCATCTGCTGAGCGAGACGACTCCTGCCGATATCCATGAGGGATATCAGATGTGCAAAGCCATCGAGAAGGAGACGGGTATTCCCATCGCGTTCAGCACCTGCCGTGAGGATCTGATCGATGACCTCAAAGCTGCAAATGAGCAGGCAGGCATAGATGACATGGAAATCTATCCAATAAAGCTGTATATGAGACCATCATGGCTGTTATGATGGTCATTAGCATATAATATTATAGTTAACACGCTAATAACGTTAACAAAAAGATCTTTGTTTGATTAAGGAGGCAAAAATGATTAAATTTGCAAGCAGAATGGACAACATGTCCGCATCGGAAATCAGAGAACTGCTAAAGAGCGCCAGTGATCCGGCAATCATCAAATTCTCAGGCGGTTTCCCGGCTCCGGAGCTGTTCCCGGTAGAGGAAATGAAGCAGGCTTCAATGAAGGTATTTGATGAAATGGGAAGCACTGCACTGCAGTATTCTGCAACAGACGGATACCTTCCGCTGCGTGAAAAACTGGCCAAGAGAATGTTTGACAAACAGCAGATCAAAGTTGATCCCGCAAACATCCTTATGACATCAGGTTCACAGATGGGTCTTGATTTCTCCGCAAGAGTATTCCTGGATCCAGGTGATGTAGTTCTTCTCGAAGCTCCTTCATATCTGGGTGCTGTAAACGCTTTCAAAGCTTGCCAGCCGAAATTCGTTTCGATCCCGACAGATGATGACGGTATGCTGATCGATGAACTGAAGAAAGCTATCGCTGAAAATGACAACATCAAATTCTGCTATGTAATTCCGGACTTCCAGAACCCGACAGGTAAGGTATGGAGCCTCGAAAGACGTAAAGAATTCATGGAAGTTATGACAGAAGCAGAGATTCCGGTAGTTGAAGACAACCCGTACGGCGAACTCAGATTCGAAGGCGAATCTCTTCCGTCACTGAAGACACTGGATCCTAAGGGCCTGGTAATTTATCTGGGAACACTGTCAAAGATCCTTGCTCCTGGACAGAGACTTGGATGGGTTGCTGCAAGCGATGCAATTCTTGAAAAGTACAACGTAATGGAACAGGCAGCTGCACTGCAGGCTTCAACTATCAGCCAGATGGAAGTATCCGTATTCATGGATATGTTCGATCTTGACGATCACATCAAGAAGATCCTGCCGGCTTATGACAGCAGAAGAAAATGCATGATCAACGCTATGGAAAAATACCTGCCGGAAGGCTGCAAATTCACACGTTCAGAAGGTGGTCTGTTCACATGGATCGAAGCTCCGGAAAGCGTAGACATGAAGGCTCTGCAGCCTGAATGCATCAAGAGAGGCGTTGCTTACGTTCCTGGTGCTCCGTTCTTCCCGAATGGCGGCGGCCTGAACACAGCAAGACTGAACTACTCAGCTGAGCCGGAAGAAAGAATCGAAGAAGGTATCAAGATCATCGGCGATGCTATCAAAGAAGTTCTGTAATTGAATCTGTAAACCAAGTAACATATGTTACTTTGCTTACAAAGGGTGACGGTTTGAGCCGTCACTCTTTTTTTGCTTTGATGTTAGCGGAGGCGGGGGGATATGAATGACACGCTCTCGCTCCGGGAAAAAGGCGAATCGCACTATAAAAACGAAATTAAAAGAATATGGCTGGTTTTGAGCC
>ONWK01000130.1 GCA_900321505.1 uncultured Eubacteriales bacterium | reverse complement strand
TTCGTGTTCTGCGGGAGAGTTATGGTCTCAAACGACCACGCAAGCGTGTCGCTTGGACTTTTTGACCCTATCATCGTATCTATCATCGTATAATGTGAAAATCAACATAGAATCATGCAACATTTCAGGTTTCCCATCTGTATATAGATTAGGTGAGGAACGGAAAGGAAGTTATATATGGAGCTTTTGATCCGCGGGAATATATTATCCTATACCGGAAGGCTGCGGGCTTTTACTGAAGAGAGACATGAGCAGGACCTCCAAAACGGAAATAAGATAAATCATGCCATGCTGGCTGCGGTAAGATATTTGGTCAGCAGGGTAAAACATGCTGTATGCCATGCATCATCAAACATACCGTTTATATCTGCCGCCGATACTCCGGAGGAGCAGAATCTGAGAGCACAGCGTTTCATAAAGATACACGGGAATTCCATCCTGCGGCTTGCATATTCATATCTGCATAATATGGAAGACTCAGAGGATGTGCTGCAGGACACGATCATCCGTGTTCTGGAGGCGAATCCCGTATTTGACTCTGAGGAGCATGAGAAGGCTTATCTGCTCCGGTGTGCGGCAAATGCAGCCAAGAACAGGATCGAATATAACCGGTACCGCGAAACCGACGAACTGAACGAGGAACTTGTCGCCGGGAATGAGGAGGATCTATCTTTTGTGTGGGAAGCTGTAAAGCAGCTTACGGAGAAGGAACGGGAGGTGATCCACCTTTTCTATGTGGAAGGCTATCGGACTGCAGAGATCGCAAAGCTTCTTGGACGTAATGAATCCACGGTCCGCTCGGATCTGAAGAGGGCAAGGGACAGGCTTAAAGATATTCTGAAGGAGGATTACGACTTTGACTAAATATAAAGAGTTGATGGAACGGATCGAGGTTTCGGAAGAGATGGAGAGCCGTGTCCTCAAAAATGTTGAACAGCATCTTGAGAAAAAAAGAAGGAAAAAGAGGCTGGCGCTGTGGGCTCCGGCTGTCGGAATACTTGCAGCGGCTGCCATACTTGTCATGGTACTTCAGCCGTGGAAAAACCGGACAGAGGTATCCTCGACAGAAGCATTGAATACTTCGGCAGTCACTACGACCGAGGAACCCGATGACCTGGCGGCAGGGTATTATTTTAATATGGAACTGCCTTCTCTGGCGGAGCTTTCCTCATCAATAGGTTTTGATGTAAAAGAACCGGTTTCTTTCAGTAAAAAGTATAATTCGGCCAGCTATGTTAATATCAGTAATAAGTATGCTGAGATCGATTACAGCTGGACAGACAGGAAGATCATTTACCGGATGTCAAAGGAAAAAGGGGATATTTCAGGCGTATATCTGGATGAAGATGCAAAGGAAAAGACTCTTGATGCCAGTGGCTGTACGGTGACGCTGAAGGGCAGCCCCGGAAAATATCAGATAGCTGTCTGGACTGACGGAAGCTATTCATATTCGCTTTATTGTGAACAGGGATTGAATGAAGATGAGGTTGCTTCACTGGTGCAGGATACTATGAAATAATATACTGATCGTAAAAATAATGCATACTAAGTTTTTGAGAAAGAACAATTTGAGACACTTGTGTTTCGGATTGTTCTTTTTTTGCGCGATACGGCCGGCACAGAATGTATATTCCTAATTAGAAATGCAAGAATTACATCCTCAATCTCCAGGTTTTACTTGGGTTATCAAAAAAACTATTATATTAAAAAAATTTTGCAACATTTTCCTTCACACATCTGTATACATGTTAGAAGCGCAAATAAAGAGCGCAAAAAATCATTGAAAAGAGAGGTAAAGGATTATGAGAAAGAAGATTACAGCTATAATGCTTACAGGAGCACTGGCAATGATGCTTGCAGGATGCGGAGGAAGCGAAAGAGCAGCAGATACTTCTGCGGCTACAGCGGCATTAGCCGGGAAAACTGAAACTGAAGCAAAGGTGGTGGCAACCACTTCACAGACTGAGGAAGAAAATCCCATATGCGGCGGATGGACAAAGCCTGATTCTCCGGTGATCACGGATGAGATCCGGAATCTGGTAAAGAAGGCAAATGAGAAGCTGGCTGGCGGAATGTATGATGCAGTTGCATTGTTAGGTACACAGGTGGTCGCAGGCATGAACTACCGTCTGCTCTGTACGGTTACGGCAACCGTTCCGGATGCAAAGCCCTACTATGCGATCGTAACCCTGTATAAGGATCTGCAGGGAAATGCAGAGATCACAGATGTTATAGAAACAACGATAGAAGGACCTTCAACTGAAGAGCTGGATGGCGGCATTACTGCAGCCAGCAGCGCAGAGCTGACTGCTGACGCAAAGACTGCATTTGATAAGGCAACCGAAACTCTGACAGGTGCAACATATAAGCCGGTGGCACTGGCAGCAACACAGGTTGTAGCAGGGATCAATTATTTCATTTTCTGTGATGCATACAGCGCAACATCCGGTGTTCAGACAGGATATGCAATGCTGACAGTAACAGCTGCAGCAGACGGAAGCTATAGTGTAGCAAATATCGAAGAGATTAAGTGAAGATAACTATTCAGCTGCTATGTCCGCGCCCGGAACGCAGGATGGTCAGAGAGGCTTCACATCCTGACCACTCAGTGAAAATCAAAAAAATCAGTTTGGAAACCTTACTATCCAAACTGATT
>ONWK01000131.1 GCA_900321505.1 uncultured Eubacteriales bacterium | reverse complement strand
TCCGGAAGAGACTGACCCGACGGCTGACATTACCACGGAATCCCATCCGATAAAAACAGGCTGGGTCAGGTCTGATGATAAATGGAATTACATTTATGAAAACGGAGAGAAGGCGGTCGGATGGCTGGACGCTGACGGCACGCGTTACTACATGAATGAAAACGGCGTAATGCAGACCGGCTGGAAGGAGATAGAAGGGAAATGGTTCTATTTCCGTAATAACGGCAGGATGCAGACAGGCTGGCTTCACATTTCCGATAATTATTACTATCTCGGAAAAGCCGGAGATATGAAAACCGGATGGTGGAAGTGGAGGAATAGCTGGTATTATTTTTCGCCTGCGGGAAGGATGAAGACCGGCTGGCTCTGGTTTGGCGATTCCTGGTATTATTTTGATGAGACGGGGAGGATGGTTACTTCCGAATTACGGACAGTCTCCGGGAAGGATTATTACTTCCTGGAGGACGGAAGACTGGCAGTCTCACAGGTGGTAACCGTTGATGATACTCTGTATTATGTCGGGAAGGGCGGCCTGATACGGACGAAGGAAGGCTGGATCGGCTCGAAGGAAAACGGCTGGTATTATGTTGAGGAAGGCGGACAGCTGCTGAGCAGCACCCTCAGGAAGATAGATGATGTGATGTATCTGTTCCGGGAGGATGGGATCGCGGTAAGATCGAAGGATCAGCTTGCTGCGGAGAAGGCCATGGAGCTGGGAAGCCTCAGAGCCGCCTTTGATTATACAACCAAACTGAGATATGGCGGTAAAACGCGGTGGAACGAGTATAAGAACACTAAGAGTCTTGCCGCGTTCGGGATAAAGAACGGCTGGGGCAACTGCTTTGTGTATGCGGCTGTTTTCTGTGAGCTGGCGATTGAACTCGGATATGACGCACATCAGGTATGGGGTTATGTGCCTTACCCCGGAAATATCAGGGATAAGCATTCCTGGGTTGAGATAGTGATAGACGGTACTACGTATGTATATGATCCGGAAGGAACATGGCAGTTCAGAAGAGATATGTATGAGTTTACATATGGTACGCCGGGATCGTTCAGGTACAGTGTGTACGGACAGATGAAATGACAGGCCGAAGAATGGGGCCTGACCGGGAAAGACAGAGGTTGGTTTTATGAAGAAGATGAATCTTACAAAAAGCATTAAGGGCGGAATATGCATGATAGCGCTTGCAGCGGCTCTTTGCGGATGCGGAAATGAAACGCAGACGGATTCCGGCGCCGCAACTGCGGCTGAAACGGTAACCGAAGCAGGTACGACCGAGAAGGAAACTGAGAAAAAGACAGAGGCTGTTACCGAAAAGGTTACTGAAAAGGAAACGGAGAAGGCTACGGAAGCGGTTACCGAGAAGGAAACTGAGAAAATAACCGAGAAGGAAACGGAGAAGCCTACCGAAAAGCCTACCGAGAAACCCACAGAAAAACCCACGGAAAAACCCACGGAAAAAGCCACAGAGAAAGCTACGGAAAAACCCGCCGGAAAGAAAACGGAAAAACCCACAGAAGCGGCGACCGAAAAGGCAACGGAAAAGAAGACGGAAGCGCCTTCTGATGACGGCGACATAGTGATCGTGGACAGCGGCGATGATGATTCATGTATCGGCGATGATGCGCTGGTATGGTGATGGTACGGAGCTTTTAAGGAATGACTGAAAATGAGTGAGAAAAGTGAGAAGAGTACGCGTATCCTTTATCTGTCCAGGATCAGGGTTGTGGCAAGCTTTGCGATCATAGTATTGCACACCTTTACCATGTACGGAATGGTTGAGAAGGATATCATTTCCGAAACGGAGCTATATGTTACAAAGCTGGTACCCTGGCTGATGATGTGGGCGGTGCCGTGTTTTGTCATGGTTTCGGGTGTACTTCTTCTGGATGAAAAAAGATCCATCACTATCCCGAAGCTGCTGTTCAGGTATGTTCTGAGGATGGTGCTGGTTCTGTTGCTCTTTACGGCGCTTTATTTTCTGCTGGATGCATGGATGAACGGAGATAGTCTTAAGTTCTCCGATATCACCACGATATTTAAGAAATTTACCGAGGACGGAAGCTGGGCGCATCTCTGGTACCTTTATCTGCTGGTGGGGCTTTATCTGCTGCTGCCGGCCTACCGGCTTATCGCAAAAAATGCCGGCAGGGACGTACTGATCTATCTGGGCGTGATATGTCTCATTTTCCTTTCACTGGTACCCACTCTGGAAAGAATGACGGACTTCGAGACAGGGTTCTATATCTGCACCTCGTCCATTTTTCCCGTTTACTTCTTCATGGGGTATATGATCAATAAGGGACAGCTGAAGCTGGGTGTGACTGCGGGTATCATACTTACGGCAGCGGGCGCTGCGGCCATCGTTATCCTGTCCCGCATGGATTTCGGAGATAAGCAGGCTTCCATGGAAAAGCTGCTGGGGAATTACGCTTTTCTTCCCGTAGTGATACTGAGCGTGGGCGCTTTCGTCCTGCTGAAGGGGAATGGAGGAGTGCTCCGGCCGGGTATGGCAAAGGTCTGGGAATTTCTGGACAGATATTCCTTCGGGATATACCTGACACATCTGATATTTCTGAGATTTCTGATAAAAGTGGTAAAATGGAATCCTTTTTCCTTCGGCAGCTTCTGGATGCTGATCCCTGTCGCTATCCTGGTGTTCATGGTCTCGCTGCTTGTGAGCATTTTACTGAAAATGATCCCCGGAGTGAAAAAGCTGATCTGATAAGTCGGGGACGGTTCCGGGTATGCTGAGAACCGTCCCCGATATGCGCGATACGGCCAACGCGACATCAGGCAGGAGAGACCGCTCCTGCCCGATTGAGGAGGAGACACGATGAAAAAGGGCTTTGGATTAATACTGCTTGCCGTAATGATCTGCCTGTGTCTGGTATGTGTTCCGGAAAGTGATGTGTATGCTGCCGAAGAGGAGGATATACAGAAAACCGGATGGATACAGGACGGAGACAGCTGGTTTTATCTGAATAAGGACGGCAGCAGACAGACGGGATGGAAAAAGATAAAGGGAAAATGGTACTATTTCCAGGAAGACGGGGAAATGGCAACCGGCTGGCAGACCATATCCGGGCGTAGATTCTACTTCGGCAGGAACGGCATAATGAAGACCGGCTGGTTAAAAAGCAACAAAGCGTGGTATTACCTGTCGGAAAAGACGGGAAAGAAGACCGGCTGGGTACAGGACGAAGGCGAATGGTATTATCTTGATACCGCTACCGGAAAAATGCTGACAGACCGGATCATCTGCTCCATGGGAGTTTACTATTATCTGGATAAGAACGGCTGCAGCAGGGAGATCGAAGACCAGCTGGCTGCCGGAAAAGCCTTTAAATTTAAAGGCGACCTGTATAAGGCAATGGAGTATGCCAGCTATTTAACCTATTATGGCAGGGATCTCTTCGGTGAGAGCTGGACCAGCCGGCAGCTTGCGGAATACGGGATCACGAACGGAAGGGGAAACTGCTATGTCAAGGCTGCAACCTTCCGTGAGATAGCGGTCGCCATGGGCTATGAGGCACATCAGGTATACGGATTTGTGGCAACGGTCAACGGACCGGCAAGGCATTCGTGGGTTGAGCTGGTCATTGACGGAGAGACCTGGTGCTGCGATCCCTCGGGGGCCACAGCTTTCGGCATAAATCTGGCATATATGTTCAAGTACGGTACTAAAGGAACCTACAAATATTCGGATATAAAATATCTGAACTGAGGAGAGACATAATGAATAAAATACTCCGGACAATGGCACAGGCTGCCGGCGTATGGGCCGGGTCTTCCTATGCAGCCGTACGCATAGCCTATAATCAGATGTTCGGCAGGAGTAAGCTGCTGAAATATTCCATGGATTACAGATATGCGGATTATGAAAGGCTGTATCCGGGGAAATACGGCAGACGAAAGGTACAGATCCCCGATGACGGATATGAGCTTACGGGATATATCTACGGAGAGGATACAGGGAAAGGACTGATCATAGTCTCCCACGGGATATTTGCGGGGCAGGAGTGTTACATATCCATCATTCTGAAGCTTGTGGACCGTGGGTATATGGTGCTCGGCTTTGATAATACGGGATGCTGTGAGAGCCCCGGAGACGGGATCGGCGGACTTCCGCAGGGACCGCTGGATCTTATGTGTGCCCTCAGGTTTGTGGAAAATGATCCGGAGCTGAAGGATATGCCCAGGTTCCTGTTCGGCCACAGCTGGGGCGGCTATTCCGTAACGGCTGTCCTGAATTATGTAAACAATGTGGACGGGGTGATCTCCATTTCAGGCTTTGATACGCCCACAGAGGTTACCATGGAAATGGGATCTTCCATGCTTTCAAAGGCAGTTATGATCACCATGCCCATGATAGTGCTGGAGAACCGCAGGCGCTTTGGTGAGTACGCCAACATTTCGGCAGTCCAGGGTATCAACAGCTGCGGGATCCCGGTCATGGTCATGCACGGCACCGGAGACACATATGTAAGATATGACGGATCGGGCATCATAAATCACGCGGATGAGATAACCAATCCGAATGTGAGCATTGTGCCTCTCGATTATCCGGGAAGAAACGGGCATGATGACATTTTCCTTTCGGCTGAGGCGAAGGAATATATAAATGAGCTGAATGAGAAGCTTGAAGCACCGAAAAAGGAATATGGCGTAAAGCGCTACTGGCAGCTTCCCGAGGAGGTCCAGGAGGAATTCTTCAGGAATGTGGATAAGACCGTTTCGGCTCAGGTTAACATGGATCTTGTGGATAAGATCGATGCATTTTATACAGGGATTCTGAATAAGGAACTGTAGATCGGGGGGATTGGGGATATGAAGATTCTCAGCTTCGACAGCTCCGGAATGACTGCGTCCGTCGCCTTTGCGGCCGACGGAGTGCTGATCGCGGAGTATACGATAAATCATAAAAAGACTCACTCTGAGACGCTGCTTCCGATGCTGGATCAGATCGTAAGGGATGCAGAGCTCACGCTTGAGGATATTGATGCCATAGCCATAGCGGCAGGCCCCGGCTCTTTTACGGGCCTGAGGATAGGCGCGGCAACGGTAAAGGGGCTGGGCCTCGCGCTTGAGAAGCCGGTGATCCCTGTACCGACCTGTGAAGCACTGGCTTACAATCTCTGCGGTATATCGGGACTTACGGTTCCGATCATGGACGCCCGGAGAGGGCAGGTGTATACGGGTATTTACAGGGAAAATGCCGGGACGGGAGAGTCCGCTGGCTATGAGATCATTCTCGACCAGACGGCGCTTTCCATAGAAGAGCTTCTGGAAAAGCTCGAAGAACTTGGCGAACCAGTCACCTTCCTGGGAGACGGCGTCCCCGTGTTCAGGACTGTGATCGGGGAAAAATGCAGGGTTCCCTATACCTTCGCACCGCCCCAGAGCGCCCTGCAGCGCGCGGCATCGGTGGCTGCCCTGGGTGAGATTTACGCAAGGAATGGGCGTATGATCTCTGCGGATGCATTTGCGCCCATTTATCTTCGTAAATCCCAGGCTGAGCGTGAGCATGAGGCGGCAGCCAGGGAAAGGCTGGCGGAGGATATTTCATCGGTGGCCGAAATGGAAAGCGAGATGTTCACCGACGCATGGTCCGCGGAAACTGTCTCGGACAGTCTTAAATATCCTTATAATCATATAATGCTCATTTCATCGGAAGGGGAGATACGCGCCCTGGCTATGGAAGAGAATGTGGCGGATTCCTTTGTGGTAGGCGAGGAACAGCCGAAGACGGCAGGCTATATGATCTACGCCGATCCGGCGGGAGAGGCGGAGCTTCACCGTATAGCCATCCTTCCGGAATTCAGGAGAAAAGGCCTGGCGCGGAAGCTGATGGAGAAGCTGATATCCCTGGAGGATGGCTCCATTTTCCTTGAGGTACGGGCCGGAAATGCACCGGCGATAGGACTATATACCGCTTTCGGATTTAAGGAGCTTGATCGGAGAAAGAACTATTACCGCAACCCTGATGAGGATGCGGTTGTAATGCAGCGGCAAAACGCCGGGGACCGGTAGGGGACGGCTGAGGAGGAGCGATGGAAGAAAGCACCGGATATGAAAGCTACGGCAGGTTTGCAGGGATATATGAACGTCTTATGGCGGATGTGCCCTATGACGAGTGGATGGAGCGGATCACTGAGCTGCTTGCAGGGGCTGATATTGATAAAGGGCTCTGTGCGGATCTTGCCTGCGGCACCGGGAGCATCACAAGGCGGCTTGCGGACAGGGGCTTTGACATGATCGGTATCGATCTCTCCGATGAAATGCTTCAGGTCGCAAGAGAGAAGGGGCCTGAAGAGATCCTTTACATCAGGCAGGATATCCGGGAATTCGAGCTTTACGGAACTGTCCGCGCCATAGTCTGTGCCTGCGACAGTATTAATTATATACTGGAGCCTGAAGAGGTGGAGCAGGTGTTCCGGCTGGTAAATAACTATCTTGATCCCGGCGGGATGCTGGTGATGGATTTTCATACACCGTATTATTTCAGTGAAGTGCTCGCCGAAAATACCATAAGCGACATAGATGAGGATGTGGCGCTGATCTGGGAAAATGAGGAGCTTGATGACGGAGTGCATGCCAGCTGTCTTACGGTTTTTGAGAGACAGGAAAAGGGGCTGTACTCGCGCTTTGATGAAGAGCATCTTCAGCGCGGCTACAGCATGGAGGAAATGCGGACGCTGGCTGAGAAGGCAGGCCTCCGGGATGTACATTTCTATGACGGCTACAGCGCCAAAGCTGCAGGGGAGAAAAGCGAGCGTATAGTAATGACGGCCCGGGAGAAAGGAAAGCAGCCTGCTTGAACGGGTTATCAGAGGGTGACATATGAAGGCTGAACTGACAACACTGTGTTATATTGAACAGGATGGAAAGTACCTTATGCTTCACAGGGTTAAGAAGGATAAGGATATAAATAAAGATAAATGGATAGGCATAGGGGGACATTTTGAGGAACGTGAGAGTCCTGAGGAATGTCTTCTGCGCGAGGTCAGGGAAGAAACGGGGCTTACACTTACCAGTTGGAGATTCCGGGGGATAGTGACATTTTACTGTGAACCTGAAGAGCCGGAGGGAGAAGGCGTTCTTGAGTATATGTGCCTCTATACTGCAGACGGCTTTAAAGGGGAGCTCAGGGAGTGTGATGAGGGTACCCTGGAATGGGTTGACAGGAAAGCTGTTTACGAACTTGAGCTCTGGCCCGGAGACCGGGTGTTCCTTAAGCTCCTTGAGGAGGAACGGCAGTTCTTCTCGCTTAAGCTGGTTTATACCTGTGACGGAGAACTGAAGGAGACGGTGCTGGATGGGGAACGCCTGGGTTAGTGCCGGGGAGAGAAAAGCCCTCTTTACAATTTATCCTCAAGGGGGTAGGATAATAAGGTACGTGGAAAAATAACACGAAACGGAAGATGACCAGATGAAAAATATTGCAGCAGTGATCATGATCCTTGCGCTTCTGGTGGAATTATACCTGGCGACGGCAGGGAGTCAGCACAAAAAGAAGAAAATGATCAAGGGCTGGAATCCTGTAAAGGGAACCATTCAGAGCATCGATAAGGTGCACGATAATGTGGGAGCCAGCCGTAAAAGCTATACGGAACTCACCATAGAAGCGGAAAGCGGGAATACCGTATACGCACGGATCGGAAATATGTGCATTTATGAGGTCGGTGAAGAGGTGGACCTGATGGAAAAGGACGGATACCACCGCTTTCTCGGAAATGACCGGGTGGATGCCCGCGGTAAAAAGGAACTTTTCTGGGGCATAGTACCCATGCTCGTGCTTATTGCGGGGATCGCAATGCTGAGTATTTCTTTCTGAAGCAGGATGACAGCTTTTCATACCAGGGAG
>ONWK01000179.1 GCA_900321505.1 uncultured Eubacteriales bacterium | reverse complement strand
TTCGTAACCTTTATCTTTGTTGCCGCCCAGGGAAGGCGGCAACAAACCCTCGCTTCGCTCGGGCTGCTCCTTCGGAGCAGGGTGTTTACGGTTACGAAACGTCTGATGACGTTTCGTAACCTACCAAATAATCTCCACAGCCTTGAGCGGTTTGGTGTTGACTCTCACGCTGGATATCAGCCCGCCTCTCAGTTTAACCACGCGGTCCGCCATCTTTGCGATCTCAGCGTTATGCGTGATCATAACAACAGTCTTTTTCTGGTTACGAACTATATCCTCTACGATGACCAGGACTTCCTGACCCGTCTGGAAATCCAGCGCCGCAGTAGGTTCATCCGCCAGGATCACCCTGGGATTCTTGGCCAGTGCTCTGGCGATGGATATACGCTGCTGCTGTCCGCCTGACATCTGTGCAGGAAAATGCCCGGATCTTTCATACATTCCGACTATCTTTAGCACATCGTCCGCAGGGAGCGGATCCTTACAGTTTTCAGCCACAAAATCAATATTTTCCTTTGCGGTCAGATTCGGCATGAGATTATATGACTGGAAGATAAAGCCGATATAATCCCTTCTGTATATCGTCAGATCCTTATCCGAGGGCTTGGAGAAATCCTTTCCGTCTACGGTAAGGGTCCCCTCCGTAAGGAAATCCATACCGCCGATTATATTCAGCATGGTAGACTTGCCGCAGCCGCTTTCACCAAGTATTACAAGGAATTCCCCCTCATAGATGTCAAGATCTATTCCCTTCAGCACCGTTATCATAGAATCACCCGAAGGGAAGGTCTTCTTAATTCCCTTCAGGGAAATGATGGGTTCCTTCTTCTTCTGCAGGTGTATCTCATATCCTTTATCCAGGATATCAAGGGCTGCAATGGATGAAACATTCCCGCAGAGCTGGGCATCCTCATTGTTAAAATCACCTGTCTTTTTATTGATCAGCTGCATACAGCCGAAGGTCTCGCCCTCTATCTGCAGCGGCACACAGATCATGTTCCGGGTACGCTGACCGGTCTCCTCATCCTCATCTATGGTAAAACGAGGATCATGCATACAATCATCTATGATGACAACTCCCCCATCATGATATACACGTCCCACTACGCCCTGATCATCGCGTATACTTACGCCGGTCACATCTGTCAGTCCAAAGCATGCGATAACATAAAGTCTGTTATCATCTGCGTCACGCATCCAGACAAAACCGTTCTCACAGTCCACGGTCTGTCCGAGGATGGAAATGCAGGTCGACAGTCCGTCCTCCATCTGCTTATTATCCTGAAGCGCATAGGTTACATCCCATATCGCCTGTACATATGCTTTATTTTTCTGCGGCATTTCTTCACTCCCTGTCATCCATTATAGGTACTGAATAAATCCATGTATTTTACGGCATTAAATCTTGGTGATCCTGTATATTCAAAATGCTCCTTCTGCCCTTTAATATGCAGGATCAGCATATTCCTCTGAACGATGGACACCGCCTGTATCTCTTCCCACGGCATCATGGAGTCATTGATCTTTAACATATCTTTATATGCAGACATCGTGACCTTTCTTTCCTCTGTCAGCTGACCGCTGTCATCTATGGTCTGCTGTATCAGCCGGTCAGAGAAAAGGACACTGCTGCTGTCAGCCCGGTCAGAAATGACCTTCAGCATTTTTTTCTGTCCTTTATCCAATACAGACACCGTACATTTTCTTCCTGAACGGTCTTTAAGATATCCGTACTCGGAATATCTCATGAAATAACCGCATCCGCAGCTTAATGTGTCTCCTTTTGAAAGCATAGTGTCAAAGCTTCTGCAGTGCGGGCAGAGATAGATAAGTGTTTCCAGATACTCGGCGCGGTTCCTTTTTCTGAAACGCAACGGAGCCGCCTTCTGTTCCTCAAAGGCATCTGCCTTCAGATCCTTTTCGATCTGTGACCGGATCTCCCCGGCAGACATGGCCTTAAGGGTTTCAGGGCTGTATATGCCCATTACACGTCCCTGCATCCTGCCTCTTCTTATACCTCTTCCCCAGCGCGGTGTTGAAAGATAACCTCCGGAGATACGGTATGTAACAAGGGTAGCTCCGCTGATCCTCGCAAGCCTGCCTGTGGAAAGAGGTATGGGACAGGTCTCTCCGCTAAAAGTTCTGTTCCCCTCCGGCGCAAGAACGATCCCATAGCCCCATTTCATCCTTTCAAGCATTGTTCTTGCGGTAGCTATACCCGACCCGCCCTTGTCATGCAGGATAAAATGGAATTTTTTACTGGCCCATTTTCCGATACGGCCTTTCCGTTCAACCGTCGATGTTATCACAAAGTATCCCTTTGTTCCCGAGGACGCAGCAAGAAATGCAAAATCAATATCCGTTGTATGATTATACAGCAGCAGCACCGGGCCTTCCAGCTCAGGGATCATTTCTCCCTTATATCTGAATACCAGTCTCAGGACCGGGCGCATCAGCTTACCGAAGCGGTCCCAGAGCCGGCAGTATTCCTCCTGATCCCTTTCAAGCTCCTCCCTCGATACTTTTTCCATATCAGCCCTCCCTTTCGATTCTCTTAGCAGCACGGTACTGGATAAAGAGGATAATAATAAAAAGTACAATGAATATACCCAGACATACCACCGCATGCATGAGACTCTTGGGTACAACTCCCAACATGAGCAGCATCGGCGCGCCCAGCAGTATCGCCCAGAGATTCTGATAGATCAGGTTATGCGACGCCGGAGTTGAGAATTTCGGATCTATCTCTCTCAGCAGTATCACACCCGTCGAGGCCGTACCGGTCAGCATGCCGTACTGAGCCAGAAATGCCTCGTCCGCATACCCCGGAAAGAGGTGCGTGCAGGTTTTTCTTGTATAAAAGTATGTGGCAAAAAGGCCCGAAACCGTTATCAGTATCAGAGGAACAATGAATTCCTTATGCGTAAATGCCGAAAGATCTATGGCAGCTATTGATGCCACCACCATGACATCAAACATAAGCCCGCTGATCCTGTTCAGCATAAAATTATTCGTATATGTACGGTGCAGGATATTCTTCTTCCGAAGCAGATCGCCTATGGCCCTGAACAGTATCGCCCATGCGGTTCCTATCAGGAAATTAAAACCCCAGATCAGGGGATTTATCGTATTCATCGCAAAACCGCCTATCGGCTCAAGTACATATTTATACAGAGCCCACATGGATAAGTACGCGATGGCATAGGTCATGAGTACGATACCGAACTGTACTGTCATCTTATCCATGGTCTCCGATACCGGGATCTCGTTCGCGCCCTCATAATCGGAAATTGTCAGCTGCTCCTTTACATCCCCGCCTATGGCAGTATATTTCTTCCTGACGCTTTTACGGTTCAGGAAGAATACGCCTCCTGCGCAGGCACTGATAAATCCCATGGCAGATACGGCCAGTCCGAAATCGGAGCCGTATGCAAAGCCATAACCGTTCTCATAGTTTGTTCCCCAGTTAAACGCCTGACCGGGGCCCTGGCCGTAGCCCATGGGGAGCAGGACACCCGCAGCCGCAAAGCTGTCGAGGATCAAATTCAGGACTATGGTGATCCCGAGGCCGACCACCGCCTGAAGAAGATAACCTCCCACCGTGACCGTGGCGGTATTGAAGACATCTCGTCTTGCCTTACCGCCCCTGATGCCGTCAAGATGACGCCACGCCAGCGCGATAAAGCCCAGTCCCAGCCCGTGATATGTGAGACTTTCCAGTATAGTCTGGCTGAGCAGAGGTTCTCCGGTGATGCCCTTATATATAAGACCTGCAAAAAGCACAATAAAGCCTCCCAGCACTGAGCTGGGAAGCAGGGAATTCTTTAAAATGCAAATCTTTCTGCTCAGCAGGACCGCCAGCAGCATTCCTCCGAACAGGACAGACAAGGTAATGATGAAGGACCATATTTCAGTGTCCCAGAAATTAAGTCCGCCCGTCATTCACGGTTACCTCTTTTACTTCTCTATATTTTCCGCAATAAGCCTGCAGACCTCCTTCTGTTCCTCATCCTTCGGCTTACCCGGTTTCCAGAGCAGGCTTATGCCGTCGCCCTTCTTTCTGGGAATAACATGCGTATGGAAATGAAATACCGACTGGCCCGCAGCAGGCTCATTATTCTGCTGGATATTCACGCCGTCGCAGTCAAAGGTCTTCTTCATTGCCAGCGCTATCTTCTTTGCGAGAGGCATAACCTTAGCAGCTGTCTCCTCAGGCAGATCATAAATGCAGTCACTGTGCCGCTTCGGAATTATCAGCGAATGTCCCTTTGCCGCCGGTGCGGCATCAAGTATCACTGTAAAATCCTCGTCCTCATAAACAACATTGGTGGGAAATACACCGTTGGCAAGCTTGCAGAATATGCAATCGTCCTTTATCATTTTACCCTCCCGATCATTCAGTATCCGGTTTATATTACCTGTATTATAGCAAAAAATATGTTTCCCTGCTTTCTGCCCATGCAGTGTCGTCAGACATCTCACAACATACACAGCCTGTTCACCATCAGGTTTTGATTATAAAGATCCTTCAAGTTTACAGTGTATCAAGATAACTGCATGCTGCCAGCGCTGCTACCGCACCGTCGGAAGCTGCAGTCGTAAGCTGTCTCACGGTCTTTGTCCGACAGTCACCCGCTGTAAAGATCCCGGGGGTATTTGTCGTACAATCCTCTCCTGCGATGATATAACCCGCAGGATCCAGCTCCGCAACATTATCAAAAGCCTTATTTTCCGGCGTCTGGCCTATGGCTATGAACAGCCCGTCAACCTGAAGCTCACGGTCCTCTCCGGTATTCTTATCGGTCACGATCACCCCATTAAGCTTAGGTTCTCCGAGAAGCTCAGTAACCGTTGCGTTCAGGACAAACTCAACATTTTCCTTCTGCCGGAGCTTTTCCAGAACCGCAGGCTCCCCGCGGAAGCCCTCACGCCGGTGAATAAGATATATTTTACTACAATAACCTGCTAAAAACAATGCATCTTCAAGCGCTGTATTCCCGCCGCCGTTTACCGCAACCGGCTTTCCTTTGAAGAAAGCCCCGTCACAGGTGGCGCAGTAGGACACTCCGAAGCCTGTAAGCTCTTCTTCCCTGTCGATACCCAGATGGCGGTTCTTTGCGCCCGTGGCAAGGATCACAGCCCCGGCGGTAAAAGTATTACCCCCGGAGGTGGTCACCTTTTTCATCCCCGTATCAGCATCATCTTCTATCTTTTCGGCACGTTCAAAGACAATCTCCGCCCCCAGACCCACAGCCTGCTGATACAGGGCAGTCGCAAATTCAAACCCCGAAATACTCTGTATGCCCGGATAATTCTCAATCTCCGGAGTATTTATTATCTGGCCGCCATAGGTCATAGCTTCAAGCACCAGCGCCGCTCTTCCCGCGCGCTGAACATATATCGCCGCCGAAAGACCGGCCGGTCCTGCGCCAATGATGATCACATCTGCCATTTGTACTCTCCTTTGTTCTGTCATTTATGTGCATGGCGGGCCATAGCGCCCCCGGCTCTTTTATCCCTGATCTTCTCAGTCTGCAAAAAGCTTTGCGATCTCCCCCTTGGGTCTGAAGCCCACCGAACGGTTCACCGCCTCACCGTCCTTAAAAAGAACCAGGCACGGGATAGAGCTGATACCGTACTTTACGGCAAGTCCCTCAGCATCGTCCACATCCACTCCGACGAACTTGACATCCGGAGTCTCCTCCGAAAGCTGCTCAACAACCGGCGAGAGCATCTTGCAGGGGCCGCACCAGGACGCCCAGAAATCAACAAGGACCTTGCCGCCTGCCTTTAATACTTCCTCTTCAAACTGATCTTCCTTAATCTGTAATACTGCCATCTTGTTTCTCCTTCCTGTCTGTTTTTTTTTGTATAGGAACCTATAGGTTCCGAAACGCCATCAGGCGTTTCGAGAACCGTACGCACCCTGCTCCGAAGGAGCAGCCCGAACGAAGTGAGGGTTTGTGA
>ONWK01000086.1 GCA_900321505.1 uncultured Eubacteriales bacterium | reverse complement strand
GTGGAAGTGGTCGTACTTATAGAAATCTAAAAAACTTTCGAATTCTACCGCGTTCTTTTTTTCTTCACCCTTCCAGACAGCATCCTCTTCTTTCCTTTTTACTTCCGCTTCTTCTTTATACTGCTGTTCTTTTATTTCAAGCTCTGAAAGGCTTGCGTTTTTACCATACACAGTGTAGGTCTTAACATCCCCCAGCTCTCCATCATTATACAGCAGGGTTTTGTAAGTGATGTCTGCCTTCCCGGATCTCAATCCGTCCAGCACCAGCGCCTTCATATATCTAACTTTCTGTTCCTCCGGTATCTTCTTTTGCCGGATCATCTCATCCGCTTTCTCGGATACCCTGACACTATCGTGATAGAAATAATCCACGATATCATCTTTCCCGTCAGCAACAAGACTTGGCTCTTCGATCATGCTGACTCCGAGAAATACCCTGTCAAACACTTCTTCAGCTTTCTTATAATCCTTATCCCCCATCTGATCGACATTCAGGGTGAATTTTCTATCATCAAACACATTCAGCTCGGAAAAAACAACGAAAGAGAAATCTCTCAGCTCTTTATCGAGTTTCTCTGTTTTATCCGTGTTGAAGGTTTCGTCCATTGATTTGACGTTATTCTTCTCATTTTTAAGCGTATTTACCTTGTATGTTAAATGATTGATCTTCGGGCTGAAAGCGGCCTTCTGTAATGTTTTCCCGAACATTTCCTTCATATTGTTCTGAAGTTCACCTTCCAGATCTACTTCTTTACTATCACGGTATCTCGGATAGTCCAAAGTTACCAGATCATTCATGTTCGCGGCAAAGTTTATAACATGCTTCTGTCTTGCGAATTCCTTCGGACTGCCTTCATATCCTTCCAGAAATGCATTGCGATAATTCACGGAATACACATTATCCGGTCCTCCCTGACCGCTGTTGGACAAAATACGATCCATATAGGAATTCAGCCCTTTAGCATATCTGGTGGCATAATCGAAGTCATGTTCGAAAGTCATCATAATTGAAAATTTATTACGACGGAAATTGCTGCTGCTGGGAATCTGATATTCCCTTTCAAAAGCGCCGATGGGTTCCCTGATCAGTGATCCGTACCACTGCAGATTCTTCTTTACCGTTTCTCTGCTCACACCTTCTCCCATAATGGGATGGCTCTCCAGATCTTTGATAAATTTTGATCCCATACCCCTTGCCTGAACAGAGGAAAGATCATCCAACCGGATGACATAATTGAAATCTTTCCCGATTTCACTTACAAACCAGGTGACAAAGAGCGCCTTTACTTCTTCTTTATTCGTCGGATCGATCCCTGCATTGCTGAGGATTCTCTTTGTTTCCGGGCTGTTCAGATCAAGAAAACCATCGATTTCTTTTTTCATCCTTGGTTTAAAATCACCCTTAAACGGCATACGCATAATCGTTCCGTTATCCCTGTTATGATCCAGGCCTTTCGTCTCATAGACGGTCTTCGTCAGCCCATTTTTCTCAAAGGTAACCACAGGGGGCTTTTCCGTTGTACTGTAGATGATGAAGGCCTTACAGTATCTGTCCAGGTCACGCTGTCCGGGAGCCACGATATCCTTCTTCAGAAGAAGATCCTTCATATAGGTCCGGATATCCATCCCGTCAACCTTTGCGTAGTCGACAGGATTACTCCCTTTTTTATCCTCTGCTTCAGTATCGTAAAGCACATCAAAAACATCTTCCGTCCGATAGAGCATTGTAGGAGTGAAGGTTGTCGGATCAAAGCCAACCCCTGCATATTTGTTCTGAATCAGCTCCAGATCATAAATCCGATCGATACTGTTCTTATCCTCTATGAATTCAAATTCTTTCATATCGCCTTTCCCTCCTTATCGGCAGGTTATTTCTTTTTCGGCCTTGCGAGACGGTTTTTTCCATTAAGACATTTTCCCAGTCTCCTTATTAATAAGAATACCACAGAAATGATAACAAATGTGCAACAAAAAGGGCGGTCTCCATATAAATTGCCAAATTCCTTTGACAATTTAATGGGGATCGCCCTTCTCCTGTTTGTTATGCCATCTTCGGACCTGCTATAGCTTTCTTCTGCTGCTTAGGCTGGATCCTGATCACCTGTTTCTGCATCGCTTCCCTTTTCTGGGTGAAATTCTTAACCATACTCTCCATCACTGCCTTATTCTCCTGAAGATTGTTGAGTCGGATGGTTGCCTCCTGCGGTGTAGCATTATCAAAGAATTTTCCTTTCTTCAGGGTTTCCATTACACTCATCTGCAGCAGCTGACGCTCTGCCGGATTCATGGTTATGGATTCTGCGATATACCTGTACTTCGGATCAGTCAGGATTTCCTGTGCCATAAGGTTTGCAACATCCGTGTAAAGATTATTCAGATGGGGTGCAAGAACCTGCTTTAATCCCTTCAGATAAGCGAATCCTGTCTTCTTAGCGTATTTTTCTACCATGAAGTGAGATGTTCTCTGATATCCTTCAGCTTTTTTCTCATTCTCGATCTCCCTCACTGTTGCTGCTGTCCTTGCCTGAATGTCCTCCCACTTGCTGAACCCTGTTTTAGGATTCTCTTTCACACAGCGGATAAAGTTCGGATTCTTCGCCAGCGCTTCATATTCCTTTTTAAACTCAGTAGAACTGAATCTTTCAACGATCGTATTTGCTTCCGCCGGAGTGATTCCCGGACGATATATCTCATCCATCTTCTTTTTGCAGAGATAGTATTTCGCCATATCAGTCATGGACATCTTCGGCTTCAGTGTCATAAAGGAATCGATATCCTTATTAGGATTGAACTTCTCCGCAAATGTCTTCGTCAGCTTGTGGATGGATTTAATGAGCTTAAACTGTGCATCCGAAACCTTTTTTGCATCCCGGAAATCCGGCGCGCTCTTCCAGTTCTCCATATCCTCCAGGTCGTCTTCATGCTTCTGCTCCAGTTCAAATGCCTTCTCCTTTACCTGAGACAGAGAAAGGTTCATATAGTTTTCACCGGCCTCGTTTGACACCATGGAGACATCCCTTCTGAGCTGACGGTAAACATTCATGATCTGAGGAAGATTGTTCTTCAGAAGATTTGCTCCCTGTACACGTTTTGCCTCATTAGGATCCTTCGTATTCTGGGCTGACTTCCAGTAATCCTCCGTCTTCTTAGCCAGAACTAACATGGATTTTTCGACCTCGGCAGGTGTTTTCTCCGGATCTGCAATCTTGTTCAGGGTATCCTGAAGCGCCTTTGTCATCTGCTGGTATTCCGGCGATCCTTCCGGTGTACCTTCCCTGTCATTGAAATTATTCTCTGTAAAGGACTGAGTCATCTGCAGGTTCTTCTTGGCCCTGTTAATCCGGTTATGAAGTTCCCTCATGCCGTTCTTATATGCAAGATATCCGTTATAGAAATCGATGGAGCGGTTTAATCCGGGATCTTCGGGGCTGTCAAATGTATAATTTAAAAGTGCCATATCTGTATCCTCCTCTTTCTAAGGGTTCTTCCGTGTTTCTTTATGCACTGATAATAAACCATTGACCTTTACAAGTTCTTTACAGTTAATTAAGCCATTGTAAAAGGGAGGCCTAAGCCTCCCTCAATAAAAATACCTCAATGGCGCCCCGGTGCATGTTGTACACCCGCGTTGTTCTGAACCGCATTGTTATTCTGGGCAACATTATTATTCTGTGCCGCATTGTTATTCTGGGTCTCAAGCTCCTGCTGTCTCCGCTGCCTGCGCGTCTGAATACTTGCTAATGCCTCTCCGCGTTTATCCTTAACCCAGTTCGGAGTTCCCCGACGTCTAACTTCGTTATAAAGCTCATTACGGTACTGCTTCTTCCAGTCAGCCTGAGAATAGTTGTTTAAAACATCCGAGTTTGCATCCCACTGTTCGCGCTTCCATTCCTTAAAGCTGTCAAGGTTCTTCAGGTATCCTTCTCCGAAGCTGTAGGATACTCTGTTGCTGACCATTTTCAAATCCTCGGCGTACTGTACCGCATTCCGCTTATCCGTAAACTTCGGAGGATTTTTAAGTCTCTGTCCCGGGTTCTTCAATACTGCATTCAGGTCATCATATCTGGCCTTGAAATAGGAATCCGTGATCTCCTTCTTCTGCCATGCTGTAAGAAGCTCAATCTGCCGTTCCTGTATACCGATTTCGATCTCTTCCATCTTCTCCCAGGCAAGGGCACGGTTCGGATTATTTCCTCTGACCGCTGCTTCCGCTTCCCGCTGAAGTCTCAGAATATCGCGGTTAACATCATGATCTCTTCTGACCACGGCATTGTCCAGATTCCTGAGCTCCGCGGCAAAATCCTGTTTCCAGTTATTATATCTTTCCTTCGGGCGCTTTCCGCGCTCCGCAGCATTCGCGGGCTGGGGGATCTGCATTTCAACATCTGCATTCAGTGCCAGCTTCTCAAGATTCTTATATTCCTTCTTATCCCTATCCTCAGGATGGGCCATAAGGTATTCCAGCATGGTTTCCTGGATAAGAAGCTTCATATCCTGCCTGTCCGATGTTTTGGCATTCGGAAGGTTTTTCTTATAAATGGCGGTCAGCTCCGCATATGCATTCTTACGGGCGAGAATATCCTGATATTTCACCGGCCGGTCCGCTTCAATTCCCTCAGCGTTGGTATAGGGAACGGGAAGATGTTCCTTCCCGATGGCACCGCCTGAGAAGAATGCAGCCTTAAGGCCTTCCCGGACTGCCTCAGCCGATTTCCTGTCAGTCCTGTTACCGTTACGCAGTGTCTGATAGATACTTACGCATTCCGCATATTCACGTTCTACGGCTGCATCGACCAGCTGTCCGAGCTTCCTTGTGTATGCGGCCAGACTCTTTCGTCTCTGCGGATCCTCCTCCATAAGATACAGATTCCCGATGGCCTTTTCCACATATTCCTCACCGGTAAGTCCGCCGAGAACCTTAGCTTTCAAACCTCCGCTGCGGGCCAGCTCTCTACCTTTGGTATAAAGCTTTCCTACCGACGTGATAAAGTCATCTCCGGGCTCTGTCATGGATGAACGGCCCTTCTCCGCAAGCTTCGTCCGAAGATCCTGCATAAGTAAAGCTCCCGGATTCTTTATGAAATCTTCAGCGCTTACTCCCAGCCTTTTTGCCGTCATTCCAACCTGCCATATGGCATTCATCCGGCTGTCAACCTTAGGATCCAGAACGAATTTCGGCGGAACCTTCTTCTCCCCGGTCAGAGTCATATTCTTCGGAACCCAGGCATCTGCAGTGAAGGAATTCTTAATATAATTGAAAACCTCTTCCTCTGCCGTGAACGCTGCAAGGTAGCGATCGTCTGCCTCCCGGATTGCCGGTATGGGTGATCTCTCCACAGCAGCAGCCAGTTCTGTCCTGCCGCGGATGGTCCGTCCGTGGGCCATGGTCCGGCTGCCGGCCACCTCTTCCAGCATGGAACGGTCTTCCATCATCTGAATGGCAGTTACTCCCTTCAGTTTTAAGGCCTCGCTGATCTCCGGCGGATTCTCCAGAAGCCTCCTGCATGCCTCCCGGGTATTTGCGGTGATCACCTTCACCCTTGGTGTTCCAGCACCGGCATTCCTCTTCTCAAGAAGTCCGGAAAACTCCATATTATTCTCGTTATATCCCTCGGATCCCCGGAGCATGTTTTCCTTCCGGATCTCATTTCCCGCAGAAAGATCATTTGCCCTGCCGATGGAAGCGGCCACATTCTCCTTTACCTCTGCCAGATGCTCGGCTGCCTGCCTGATCTTCTCCTTATCCTGTGCCACAAGATCAATATTCATCCGATCGTGTTTAGCGAAATATCTGTCCAGTCTCGCAAACCTCTTTTTCATCGGATGATCTAATTTCTCAGCGAAATCCGGATCCGTAGGTATTCTGATTCCGTCAAGCTTCTCTTCGATCCTGTAACACTTCTTAATGTCATCCTGATAGACCTTGATCAGGAGATCAAAATAGCATTTATACCTGTCCGGATGCTCCGCAGGAGAAAGATCTTTTATGTTCTCATCAAAGTTCTCAATCTCCGGCCAATTATTCCGTCTTGCATCTTTATTATATTCATCCCGAATATGATCCTTCTCCGGGATTATAAGCGAGGACTCCAGAATACGCCTGAGGGCATCTAGACGGCTCTGACTTTCCTCCTGACCCCGAACTGCCGCATCACAGATCTCCGGAGTCACTTCTTCCTGATCTGCTTCATTTTGATCCTCTCCGGCTGCGCGTTTGAGGGTTGCCTTTGCCTGCT
>ONWK01000135.1 GCA_900321505.1 uncultured Eubacteriales bacterium | reverse complement strand
CCCGGTATCCACATAAAGGAATCCCAGGCGCTGTGCCGCAAGGCGCGCTATGGTTGATTTGCCTGCCCCCGCCGGTCCGTCGATTGCTATGTTCATTTTTCCCCAATACCCCCTTATTTTATAATGGATTTCAGACTCCACAGATGATTTTTACGCCATTTTTTACGCCATTTGGCATGTAATTATAGTGGAGTTATATGGAATTATATGGATTAGATCCACATTTTTGATCGTAATTGAATAAAATCTGACATAAAAGATGTCATTTTGGGTAAATTTTACGCCATTTTCTGCTTTACCAAGAAGCCTTTTCTCTTTTTCTTGAAGCAGAAGGTTTCGGCATACAGTTGTCATCGGAATCGTACGTCTTCCACTTTTGGACTTGGGCGGTCCGATACGCCATCCAGTTTCTTTGTTACGGAATTCCATGCTTCTGTTGATCCGGATGATTCCATTATCGAAATCAATATCCTCCCATTTTAAACCTACCATTTCTCCGGTCCGGACTCCGGTTTGGAGCATAAATAGAAACTGAGGATAATTAGGATTCTTCTTTGCTGCCTGCAAGAACTGTTCCTGTTCTTCTACTGTCAGAACCCGCTGTCTGGGTTCAACAGGTTTTGGAAGCTTTACAGATCTTGCTACTGGATTATCCGGAATCAATTTATTCTCACGCGCTTCTCTAAAGAATGCATACATGAGATTCATGGTCCGTCGGATCTCCCATATTACCAATATGCTTTTTGATGTATGAGTTATAGGTCTCTTTGTATAGTCTGGCCGTATTATGGCGTATGGAGTTACCCTTGATATTCGTCAGCCAATAATCAAACCAGGCATTCACGGACATACCGATGCATATACTTAGTTCCGACCCATTCAAATCCATCAGTCGCGTATCCGCTAACCATTGCCTGGCGTCACCTACATAGGTGAAATACTTTTCAACCCTCTTTCCTGTCGATGCCACAAATCTTGCGGAGTAACGTCCGTCTTTTCTTTGAGAGATGCCCTTTCCCAGCTCCTTGCCTTTTAAGTTTTTACCCATTCACTGGCTCCTTTCTATCCGAATAATCGTATAAGGAAGAAAAGAACCCCACACAACAGAATTATGTTATCACAAAACCCGATTCATTTCAATAAAAACGGTTGTATCAGGAGTTTCCTTCTCATTTCCACCGGAAGATTATCCACAACAGCTAATATGCTGTGCTTCATTTCCAGGACGGAACTCGTATCGAACTCTGGGCATCCGACAAAAGATTTTCCTATCAAAATATAATTCACATCGAAACCCATCTCGGCCATAGCCGACAAAGCATCTTGGGTGAAGGCTGATTTTCCTTTCTTCAATTTTCTGGTATAGTGAGCCGGAGTAACACGCAGGGAGGAGGCCATGTCATCGTCGGAGTATCGCTGCATCTCTTGAATTTCAACGACTCTGTTAGATACAGATTTGTTGCTCTTGGCCTGTATTTCGTTTTCATTATGCTCAACACCCAAAGTACACACCCCCCTTTCCCTAATTATAAACGTGACACCCATGTAATCTCAATGACCCAGCAGGCACCGGGCGTTCCTTGTAGGCACCTGATAAAAGCCTCACATACCTTTCGTATCATCGAGCTCTTTTATTGACTGATACAAGCGGTTACGATATTCCGTAACAACATCCTCCGGCCCTAAAAGGCGTACTACATCTCTCAGTGAATGCAGCCAGCCAAAAAACTGGCCAGATACTACAACCTTTACCGTTGTTTCGGACCAACCATCTTCATCGCATGGAAGGACCGGAATACTCGTACCAAAACGGTCTACCAGAATACTTATCTTTATATCCATGAACCTGAGAAGCACGTTTTTTTCCGTTCCGCCAAACATCCCAAAGAACCTTTGAGTATACTTTGCCAAATGATCCTTAGTGAAATAGCGTGATCCTTCACGCCACTTTTCACTAATATTGATATTCATCATCTTATCAAGCCGATAATGTCTTCTTTCTTGCCTGCATGAATCATATCCAACCACATAGTACTTCTCATCGTCCCAGATCATGGCCCACGGACTCAGTTCATAGCTTCCGATCTTCACAAACTCCATATTGCAATTCCATGCATAATACT
>ONWK01000149.1 GCA_900321505.1 uncultured Eubacteriales bacterium | reverse complement strand
GTATCATATATCCTGGATGAGCCCAGTATAGGTCTGCATCAGCGGGATAATGACAAGCTGATAGCCTCGCTCAAGAATCTCCGTGATCTGGGAAATACACTGATAGTGGTGGAGCATGATGAGGACACCATGCGTTCTGCTGACTATATAGTGGATGTGGGTCCGGGAGCCGGTGTGCACGGCGGGGAGATCGTGGCCACGGGTACCGCAGAGGACATCATGAAATGTAAGGAGTCTGTTACAGGTCAGTATCTGTCCAAAAAGCTTATTATCCCGGTGCCGGAGGAAAGACGTGAGCCGGCGGGCTGGCTTAAGATACGCGGGGCAAGGCAGAATAACCTGAAGAATATAGATGTTGACATACCGCTGGGCATATTTACCTGTATTACCGGTGTGTCGGGATCGGGCAAGAGCTCCCTCATAAATGAGATACTGAAGAAAAGACTGCTGCGGGATCTTAACCGCGCCAGGGTCAAGCCGGGAAAGCATGATACCATCGAGGGCTATGATGTACTGGATAAGGTTATCGATATCGACCAGTCACCCATAGGGCGGACGCCCAGATCCAATCCCGCAACCTACACTGGAGTATTTGACCAGATCCGTGATCTTTTTGCAAATACCAGGGATGCAAAGACCTTCGGATACAGCAAGGGACGGTTTTCCTTCAATGTTGCCGGCGGACGATGCGAAGCCTGCAAGGGTGACGGCATCATCAAGATAGAGATGCATTTCCTTCCGGATATCTATGTGCCATGCGAGGTGTGCGGCGGGAAGCGATACAACCGGGAGACGCTGGAGGTTCATTACAAGGGTAAGAATATCTATGAAGTGCTGGATATGACCGTGGATGAGGCCTGTGATTTCTTCGATGCCGTACCTTCGGTAAAAAGGAAGATGGAGACACTGAGGGATGTGGGACTCGGTTATATCAAGCTGGGACAGCCCTCGACCACCCTTTCCGGCGGTGAGGCCCAGAGGATCAAGCTTGCCACGGAGCTCTCAAGAAGAAGCACGGGAAGGACCATTTATATACTGGATGAGCCTACCACGGGACTGCATTTTGCTGATGTGCAGAAGCTGCTGGATATACTGCAGCGGCTGGCGGACGGCGGAAATACGGTGGTAGTTATCGAGCATAATCTGGATGTGATAAAGCAGGCGGATTTCATTATAGACATGGGCCCCGAGGGCGGCGATGCCGGCGGAACCGTGATCGCAAAGGGTACACCGGAACAGGTTGCGAAGGTTAAGGGCTCATATACGGGTAAGTACCTGAAGAAAATGCTGAAGCAGATGTGATCCTGAGGCAGAAGGGGCTGCATCCGGCCGGGGTGACATTATTCAGCACCCCGGCTCCGGATGCTTTTCATCCGGAGCGAAGGTTTTGAATATATACAATGGGGGAGAAAAGGTATGATAACAACAGTTACGCTTAATCCGTCTCTGGATTATTTTGTATCAGTACGGGATTTCCGTGTCGGTGTCACAAACCGTACCACAAGCGAGCTTATCCTTCCTGGGGGCAAGGGGATAAATGTATCAACCGTGCTCTCCAATCTGGGGATACGAAACCGCGCAATATGTATTACCGCGGGTTTTGTCGGACAGGAGATTATAAGGCTGCTTGCAGAGCGTGGGGTTGAAGTTGATGCCATCACGGTTGAACAGGGCTGCTCCAGGCTTAATCTTAAGCTGAGGGATGAGGATGATAAGGGAGCCGGTGAAGGTACTGAGATAAACGGCATGGGGCCGGAGATCCCGGCGGAGAAGCTGGAGCTGCTTATGGAAAAGCTGGATAAGCTGGGAGAGGATGACACGCTGGTCCTTGCCGGTACGGTTCCGGGAAGCCTTCCGTCTACGATCTACAGTGACATACTTGAACGTATTTCGGGGAAGGGCGTGCGGATCGTGGTAGATGCCACGAAGGAACTTCTTCTCGATACGCTTAAGTATCATCCGTTTCTCATAAAGCCCAACCATCATGAACTGGGTGAATTCTTCGGAGTGAAGCTTGAGGACAGGATGGAAGAAGAGAAAGAGTCGGGATATAAGACAGTGATCTCGCTTATGCGGAGGCTTCAGCAGAAGGGGGCAGAAAATATCCTTTGTTCACTTGCCAAGGACGGGGCTGTTCTGCTGACTGAGAAGGGTGAGGTATTTGTATCGCCGGCGCCTGACGGGAAGGTGGTAAACGCTGTGGGATCGGGTGATTCCATGGTCGCAGGCTTTCTGGCAGGCTGTGCCGAAAGTGATGACCCGGAATACGCCCTTAAGCTTGGACTTGCCGCCGGCAGCGCCAGTGCATTTGTAAAAGGACTGGCTGGCGGGGAAGAAATACGGAGACTTATGAAGTAAAAAACAGGGAAACATAAAAATCACGGCTGGAAAGATTGCTATCCAGCCGTGATTTTTATGTTCCCCCAGAGTGCTGAACAGTTATCAATATTTTTTAAAACGTGCTTGACAGATAAAGCAAATAGGATTATATTATGCGTGTACATATGAACAGATGAACATATATGCATTCAAAATGCACAAAGAAAAAGTACATATGTGTCCATAATTAGTCAATGTGGAGAAAAGTTAGAAAAGACTAACACATTTCCCGGACACGTGATAAAATGTACAAATCAAAAGTTACTGTCAAAATGTTAAGGGCTGTACTGCTATACGGTCAGGAGGAGAAAATGTCAGAGGAAGAATTAAAATTTCTGGAGATCGTTGATCTGAAGAAGGGCTATGGTTCAGGGGATACCCGCCAGGAGGTTCTGAGAGGAATGAATTTTTCGGTGGCGAAGGGTGAGTTCTGTGTACTGCTGGGGCCGTCAGGTTCAGGTAAGTCCACACTGCTGAATATCATCGGCGGCATCGACAACCCGGACAGCGGGTACATTTCCATCAATGGTGATAAGCTGGAGGAGATGGGAGAGAAGGGGCTTACAAGATATCGCCGCAAGCATCTTGGCTATGTGTTCCAGATGTATAATCTGATCCCGAATCTGAATGTAAAGGAAAATGTGGAGGTCGGAGCTTACCTTTCGGATAATCCGCTGGAGATAGATGAGCTGCTTAAGACACTCGGGCTTTACGAGCATCGTCATAAGCTTCCGAACCAGCTTTCCGGAGGTCAGCAGCAGAGGGTGTCCATCGGAAGAGCCATCGTGAAAAATCCGGATATCCTGCTCTGTGATGAGCCTACCGGTGCGTTGGACTACAACACCAGCAAGGAGATACTTAAGCTTATCGAAGAGGTTAACCAGAAGTATGGAAATACAATAATAATGGTAACCCACAACGAAGCCATCCGTCATATGGCAGATCATGTGATCAAGCTCAGGGACGGCGTGGTAAGGCATAATAATGTAAATGAAAACAAAACCCCGGCTATGGAGCTGGAGTGGTGACGATTTGAAGCGTGGATGAACGCCGCCGGCAACGGCGGTCAGGGAATCCTGCAAACATGTGATTGCAGCATTTTATGTTATAAATGAACAGTTAAAATGAATCTATAAGGACAGGATCATGGATAAAAAGAAGAAAACAATAAACCCTCTTTCAAAACGTGTGATGCGGGAGTTGGTCGGGGACTGGAGAAAATATCTTGTGCTCTTCCTCCTCCTTGCCATCACCATCGGATTTGTTTCCGGTATGTATGTTGCAAACAGCAGTATGCTTAAGGCGATAGATGACGGGGTTTCGGGATATAAACTGGAGTATGGACATTTTGAACTGAACACACTTCCTGATGAAGCGCTTCTTAAAGCCATTTCCTCAGGAGAAAAGGAAGATGTCTGGGCTTATGCCTCAAAGGTTGCCCGTGAGGAAGCAGACAGCGAGATAGAAGAAAAAACTCAGGAAGAGCTGGAGAGTAAGGTTAAGGAACAGATGGAAGCTGCGGTGAAGGAGCAGATCGAAGCCGCAGTAAAGGCGCAGATCGAGGCGGGTGTTCAGCAGCAGATCCCTGCCGGTTCAGAGGGGTATGATCAGGCGCTGAAGCAGGCGATGGACAGCATGTATGAGGATGCACTGCAGCAGGCTATGGACAGTTCATACAGCGAAGCATTACAGAATGTAATGGACGAGAAATATGATGAAGCCCTCCGGACGGCCCGGGAATCGGACGAGTTCCGGGATGCTGTGGAAAATGCCCGCAGTGAAGCCTACGAAGAGATTGATAAGGAGATACAGAAACGAAGGGACGAGGAAGAGGCAAAGAAGACAGCTGAGGAGAAAAAGGCGGAGGAGGATTTCTTCCCGGTACCAGTTACCCTCTTTGAGCTTTTCTATAAGGACCTTGAGCAGGATACAAATAAGGATGGTAAAAAAGATGCGAAGATCCGTGTATATAAGATACCGTCGGATATTGACCTGTGTTGCGTTATGGAAGGCTCGCTTCCCGCAGACGAAACAGAAGTAGCCATTGACCGCATGCATGCCGACAATAACGGCATCAAGACAGGCGACAAGATACGTATTCAGGACAAGTACTTCACGGTATCGGGACTGATAGCAGGAGTAAACTATTCAACACTTTATGATAAAAATACGGATTCCATGTTTGATGCGCTGGCATTTGATGTGGGTTATGTTACGGCAGAGGCCTTCAACAGCTTTGATGTAAGCGTGCATTATAATTATGCATGGATGTATGATAATGAGAAGCTCGGTGAGCATGCCATTGATACCGGCGCGTCCCGGGAGGATCAGGAGGCGCAGGAAAGGCTGCTTTCGGATAATTTCATGACAGCTCTTGTTACACAGAGTGTAGTTAATGAAAATGAGCTGCAGGCTTATGTGCCCCGCTATGCCAACAAGGCGGTGATATTTGCCAGGAATGACATCAGCGGGGATGAGGTTATGGCGGGAATACTGCTGTATATACTGATAGTGATGATAGCCTTCATCTTCGGTGTGACCATAAGCAGTACCATAACAAAGGAGGCATCGGCCATCGGTACCCTGAGAGCATCCGGCTATACAAAATCGGAGATGGTAAGGCACTATATCTCCGCCCCGGTGGTAGTAACGCTGATATCATCCATCATGGGAAATGTGCTGGGCTACACGGCCTTCAAATTCATAGTTGTGGGTATGTATTATAACAGCTATAGCCTCCCAACCTATGTAACTGTATGGAATCCCGAGGCGTTTATCCGGACCACGCTCATACCCGTTGTGATCATGATACTTGTTACCTGGATCGTGATCCGGAGGAGCATGAGGTTCTCACCGCTGAAATTCCTCAGGCACGATCTCAGAAGTTCAAAAAGAAAGAAGGCAGTCCGGCTGCCGAAGGTATCATTTTTCGGCCGCTTCAGGCTGAGGGTGCTGCTTCAGAACATCCCGAATTACCTGGTGCTTTTCTTTGGGCTTGCATTTGTCATGGTGCTTCTGGCCTTTTCCTTCGGACTTCCCTCAACTCTGAACAGCTACACGGATTCCGTGGCGGATGAAATGTTCTGCGATTATCAGTATATCCTTAAGACCACTGAGGATGAGGACGGAAATGAGATCACAACCTCCACTCCGGGAGCCGAAAAGTACAGCGTTACAGAGGTGATCACCACCGATGGTTCTCGTGTGGGAGAATCCATAACGGTATATGGGGTTCAGGATAACAGTGCATATCTTCATATTGATGAGGGCGTGAAGGATGGAGAGGTTTTTGTGTCGTCCGCATACAAAGATAAATTCAGGCTTAAGACCGGTGACACCATTAAGCTGAAAAAACGTTTTTCATCAGACCTGTATACCTTTACGATAAAAGGTATAACGGATTATACAGGCGGGCTGACAGTCATCATGCCGCAGGAAGCATTTAACAGGACCTTTGGTCTGAGAAAGGGCTCCTTCAGCGGTTATTTGTCCAATGAAGAGATAAAAGATATCGATGAGAAGAATATAGCCGCATCCGTAACCGTTGATGATGTAATGAAGATATCCAGACAGCTCAATCATTCCATGGGAGATTATATGAAGATATTCCAGGTGGTATGCTTTGTGCTGGCGCTGATCCTCATCTATATGCTGACCAAGGTTATTATTGAACGTAATGAAAATGCTATTTCCATGGTGAAGATTCTGGGGTATGAGAATAAGGAGATCGGATCTCTGTATTTGGTGACCACAACCTGGTTTGTTCTTATTTCCGCGGTGATCACGGCCTTTGTGGGAGTCTGGGGACTGGGAGCGATCTGGGTAGCTTATCTGAATACCATGGACGGCTGGCTGCCGGTACATTTCGGAGTATCCGATTATCTGTGCATTATCAGTATAACCTTCGGAGCGTATCTGGTGGTTATGCTCCTGGATTTCCTGAGGATAAAAAGAATTCCGATGGAAGAAGCACTGAAAAATGTAGAGTGACAGAAAGGGGACGGTTTTTAGCGTGCTAAAGACCGTTCCCGACTTGTTTACGGGGCTGATATCGGATATAATGATTCTGTAACACATTGTACACGTATTGTGCGTGCTGCGTATCATCAGCCGGCGGCAGAAATGCCTTTGGACAGTGGCTCTTATAATCTGAAAAGGGGAGGGTATAGGAATGGGTCGGAAAATACCGGAACTGGATGCGGCGGATTTTGTCATGCTTTCGGATCATATACCGCATATCATACAGGAGATAAGATATTTTTCTACTTTTAATTTTGTGGGGGACAGGATCAACGGATATGAAGAACCCATAGCCCTTCTTACGAAGGAGGCGGCGAGGGCGCTGCTTGCGGTAAACAATGAAATGATGGTCAAGGGTTACCGCCTGAAGATATATGATGCATACCGGCCTGTTACCGCGGTGAAGCATTTTATCTTCTGGGGAATAGAGGATCAGGATATCAGGATGAAGCAGTATTTCTATCCCGGGCTTGAGAAGCAGGAGCTTTTTAACAGGGGATACATCGCAAAGCGTTCAAGCCACAGCCGCGGAAGTACGGTGGATCTTACCCTGCTTGATATGAAGACGGGAAAGGATGTGGATATGGGCGGACCATTTGATTATTTCGGTGAGCTGTCGCATCCGGATTACAGAGGCATAACGGACGAACAGTATGAGAACAGGATGATGCTCCGCGACGCCATGCTCAGAAACGGATTCCTGCCATTTGAATGTGAATGGTGGCATTTCACACTGGCGGATGAACCTTACCCTGACAGATATTTTGATTTCCCCGTATCGGGGGATTCCCTGTGATGATAAAAAATCCCGGGGCAGCTGCGGCTGTCCCGGGATTTTTTACAGTTACGGCTATTGAATATGAATGATACCTTTTTTTCTTACGGCATCCAATATGCGGATGGCAGCCGAGTAGAATAGTCCGACGGCATATATTATCACAACTATATCCTCGGAACGTATGAAAGCTATACATGCTACGGCTATGAACAGATTTCCCAGGCTGAGAAGCATCTTGATCTTCCAGCCCGGTGCGCCCTGTTTTTTTGTATCAAGGGCGCGGAGCAGCTGGACACCGCCGGAAAATCCGTGTAATATCGCAAAGTACATAAGAACATATAACTTCGGGATATTTGAAAGCGATACGGTAAATAAACCCAGATCGGTGGCAATGATCCCCCGGTAGAGTAAGTAGATACCGCCCACCATGTGCCTTGCCATGGTTATAAAGTAAATGATATTCTTTATACCGTAGATAAACATTGAGAGAGCGAGCAGTGAGATCAGAATCCCGTATCCGTCATCGGAAAAAGCCAGTATGCTGACTCCGAATAACAGAATGCCCACTGCAAACAGACATTCTTTTATTTTCTGAAACTTTGTCATAATTCAGCCTTTCCTGAAAACAAATCTTATTTAAGGACCAGAGGCTTTCCGGCAAGCGGATTACCGGAGGCAATGATCTTTTCCGTCACCATTTTCTTCTGCGAGAGTGCAGCCTGGACATATTTGCCAAGCCAGGTATTCCAGCGGTCTCCCGCACTTGTTTCAGTATACTCCTTCTGATATTTAGCCGGATCGAATACGGGTATGGCCTCACCTGACAGCCGCTCACCCAGTTTCTGCCAGTCACTGCTCGCAAGCAGCTGGGGCCGGCAGATTATTTCCCGGACCTCGTCATCATAGGCGGAGAAGCTTTCCGTATCGTAGTAATACCTTTTAAATTCGTCACAGTCGCCGCGGAGAAAACGGAGAGCGTGGATCATCTGTCCGAAGGCGTTGTAATAATCGGAGGGATTGTCCTTACGGATTTCTCTGTAGCCGCCCCAGGCCGGAAGATAACGGTAACGTATAAAGCTGTAATCAGGTAAATGCCCCGCGCGTCCATGCCCGAGATTCATAATGGAATGTTCGTTATTCTGCCGGGGACTGTTGACATAGATACCGGCTTCAAGATCATCAATACCACCCAGGGCATGGCGGAATACCACCTTTCGAAGCGAACCGTCAGGCATTTCTTCAAAGAAATGGTTGTCCGTATTGTTGATGACCAGCGAAGGCGTTCCGGCAAAATACGTGTGGGCCCAGGTGTCGGCAAGTACATGCATGGCTATGCCTACAGCCTGAAG
>ONWK01000312.1 GCA_900321505.1 uncultured Eubacteriales bacterium | reverse complement strand
CGGCAGAAATCTCTACATCGGAAGCAGCATCGTCACCGTAAATCCTGCCTCTGTTTCAAAATCAAGGGTTCCGCCTGCGGCGCGGACACGCCGGCGCATGCCTGAGATGCCCATGCCATCCTTGATCTCCTTGCAGCCAACGCCGTCATCACTGATGCTGCAGCGTACCATTTTGTTCATGACCAGAAGGCGTATATCTATATGCTTGCATCTTGCATACTTCATGGCATTGGAAACTGCTTCAAAGGCATTGTCCAGAATGACCTCCCACATTCCGTCAGAAATCTGGCTGATGTCGCCTTCTCTCTGGAAATCTGTTTCCACGCCCTTATTATTGCAGTCTTCGCAGAGCTTGTACAGCTGCAGCAGCGCCAGATCCTTCTTATCCGGTCTTTCCTTCCTGAGTATGGCACGGATCTCATCCATTCCCGTGCGGAGCTGGTCGATCACGGCCTGAACCATCTGTCCTGCTTTTTCGGGATCCTTATCCATCAGGATCTTTACCCCCTCCAGCTGGTAGATTGAACCGTTGATATTATGTCCCAGCTTATCATGCAGGGTCTGCGAGAGTGAGGCCCTTTCCTCAAGTATCTGATTTTCTGCCTGCAGTGCGCTTCTCTTCAGTTCTGCCCTTGCCGCGGACTCCTTCTCCCTCATATCCTTTTTCAGACTCTGTTCCGTCAGGACATCTTCCTTCATCTGCTTTCTGTAACCTGCAACCACATAATTATGCTGGATATAAAGTATGGCCATCATAAATGCCGTCACCAGCTGTACGGGGAAACTGTAGGGTGACTCCACCAGTGTGCCGATCATCGGAACGAAATACCATTTAAAGTCCAGCTCGGGGAAGAGCGAAAGCAGCTCATTTGCCGTAAAGAATCCCAGGAGCCAGAAGCTCATTCCCTCAAAACAGATCAGTGCCAGCCAGGCCAGCGCACCCGCTGCCGTAATTATTCTTTTTACCGGCAGTCTGAACAGCTCCTTCACCGCCATCAGGCCTATATAAAACGAAACAAGCAGGAGTATCCGGAGGGATACCCCTGTTTCTTTCAATTCATTCATTACACTGCAGGCACTGAGCGTCAGCAGCAGCACAAGCCGTACGAATATGAAATAACTGTTTCTGATCTGCTCATTCATTATTCTTGAACCTGATCCCCACACTTCCCAGACTTAAGGTTACAACCATATATGCAAGTGTTACGCATACCAGTATTATATAGCCTTTGTTGTCGCCTGTCATCAGTCTTTCTGTAATATCCAGAAACCATTTCTGGGGCATAAGGTACGAGATCGTCTTCACCGTATCGTTGGTGGCATCCAGCGGGAAATAAAGTCCCGCAAGCATGGAGGAAAGACTCCATATGGTAAATGCAGCTATATTCGCACTCATTACATTTCCGAGAAGGATTCCCATCAGCAGACTGAGGGCGCAGAATATCAGTCCCAGGCAGAAGATCATCAGCAGAAATGCGGGACGTCCCATCCCCAGCTTTTCCGCCGGTATAAGGAACAGCCATGCGCCCATAACCAGTGTAAGCAGCGCTGATACTATGGCGCCGGAGAGGAATTTCGAAGCAAAATATCCGGTATCACTGAGATTTGAAAGCCTGATCCTCGTAAGGACCATATCCTTCTGTTCATTTATCACGGTATGTGCAATGAATATACCTGCGAAAACAAAACCGAGTGTCATGATCGCCAACGCATATCCGGTCAGGGTCCTCTGATCTATCTGTTCATTTGTCAGATTCACGGAATCCTTTGATGCAAGCATCTCCACGGACTTTGCCGGGATATTATCATTCATCCTGTCCAGAACCGTGATGACATCCCCGCCTGAAGCCGCTGCGCTGCGGATCTGTCCCAGGATCATTTTCAGTTCAGTGAAAAGCACATCCTTTCTCGCATCATCGGACATGATATATACCTTAAGTCCGTCCTTCACTGTTCCCTGAAGAGCCTCATCATCAAAGCCTTCTCTCAGCCAGATAACAGCTCCCATTCTGTCATTTTCACCGTCGGATGCAATATTGGCATCCATATCATCCATGGTCATGCCGGGAGTCTTTACCCTGCAAACCAGAAATGCACCGCTTTCGGTAAGCTTATTCAGCATGTATTCGGAAAGCTCAGTTCCGGATCCGTCATATACCTTAAGTACAAAACGTCCTTTTCCTCCGTAGTATGCAACCTTATCCTCCGGCTTGTCCAGCTCCGTGATATGAGACGCGCCGTCCGCTCCAGTGATCTCATAGGATGAAAGATTCGTCTGTTCGGTTTTAAGGATAAATACCGACAGGAGGGGTGTGGCGATGAGGAAAAACCAGAAGCCCAGATTCCTGAATAACAGTTTTAATGTTGATTTGATTATGATGCTCATGCTCTGTCCTTTCTCCGGATCGTTCCCACCAGGACTGAAATGATAGAAGTTACTATGGTGATCGCTGCAAGATAGATAACGGCACTGATAACGTAATCGCTGTGTCCCGCGCCGGAAAGCTCCACCAGCGCCCTGTTAACATGGTAGATCGGAGTGGCGCTTTTCACACTCTGGGGCCACGCCGAGAACATATATGTCTCAAATGATCCGCCGATGTATCCCATGATCCAGACCAGGGAAAAGGAAATGATTATCGTGGCTATCATGCTCTGTGAGATCTCATAGATCATCATTTCCAGGGCTGTTGCGGCTACTACTGACAGCAGCAGCAATACTGCCGAGAGAGCTATATTTCCCCAGTGTACACCGAGAATAACCGCTGAGAATACGGAAGCAAAACCTATTCCCACTGATACAACCGAAATGATCG
>ONWK01000260.1 GCA_900321505.1 uncultured Eubacteriales bacterium | reverse complement strand
GTTAATGACATTGTGAAATTTCAAGGAAGGAGAGACGTCCCTCACTCGGTGTATCGAAAAGTGTATCCAAAAGCTGTTATATACAATATTCCTTCTGACTGTTTTTCGACGATTAGGGCAGCCATAACATCTATAATAGGATGCCCCACAACCATCATTGTGAAACCCATGCGACTCGTAAAAAAGGTCAACAGTCTAACCCAAAAAGGGGCTTTCTCATTCGGTGTATCCAAAGTGTATCCAAGAAGTTTGCCCCTTAATCCTAGTAAGTGCCCTCTGTTAAAAGTCAGTCAGCCCAGTCACTTGGTGCATATTCCTTAAAGAATTTCATTAGATACTAGTATATTACTGATAACAAGACAATAAAAACGACTGTATATTTCAACAGTCGTTTCTGACGGAGGACATGGGGCTCGAAGAACTCAGAAGCGTATAAACGTTGTACCCAAATTCGCTTATTATCACGCAGTTATGATCCTATAGTCATGTTTAGTATAAGGCATGAACTTCTTAGGGATATCCTGTGTTTTCACTTTCATATATCCTGTTGTAGCTCCTTCGCTGCAGCCATACCACTCGCTGTCAGCAACATCCTTATCAAACACGATCAGTATCTTCTGTATTTGGTCGTTTAGGGTCATATACGGTCTTATTTCTCTTATAAGCCTAAAATAGCTAGTGACGTTGAGTATCCTGCTATTGTTGTAAAGATACTCTTATACCTTTTATATAGTAATACTCTTCCAGTGAGAATCTGCTTCCATCTTTTCCTATGCCGCTATTTTTAACACCTCCATGCGGTAGCGAGGCATTGGTTGGCGGCGAATTAACATTTACAATTCCAAATTCAAGACCTTTAGAAATCTTGCTGATCTCGTTTATATCTGTTCCCCATACATATGAAGACAGCCCGTATTCGGTATCGTTAGCCATTTCTATCGCTTCACTAATGGTCCTGAAAGGCATTACCATAAGAATCGGACCGAATACTTCTTCCTGTATAACTCTCATATCCGATGTTGCACCCTCGATGACAGTCGGGAGGAACCATGACCCTTTATTCTTGTCTGCCGGTTTTTTACCACCACACAGAACAGTAGCACCTTTTCTCTTTGCATCATCGACCAAAGCCTGCATGCGCTCGACTGAAGCATGATCTGTCATCGGATCCATGTCAGCATCATCGTCTACGTAACCTAAAGTGGCATTATTTGCTATCCTGACGCATTCTGATACGAATTCATCATATACACTCTCATGAATGATCGCCCTCTGTGGCGATACACAAGTCTGACCGGCATCACAAATTTTATCGAACATGGTCTTTGCAGCAGCAGCTTTGATGTCTGCAGATGATGTGACGATCACAGGTGCGTTGCCTCCCAGTTCCAGCGAAAATCTCTTGATGCTGGATACCGAATCCTTTACAAGCTTCAGACCGCTTTTGGTCGACCCGATCATAGTGATCATTTTAGGGATCGTGCTTTCACAGAAGACTTTTCCTACAACTGCAGCAGGTCCTGCAACGATGTTGACTACTCCTGCCGGAAAACCGATCCTTGCCATGAGCTCCCCGAGATAGAGTGCGGAAAGAGGTGTTTTCGTTGCAGGCTTGATAACAGCAGTACATCCAGATGCAAGGATCGGCCCGATTTTTGTTGCCAGGTTGTGCAACGGGAAATTCCATGCGAGGATATTTGCAACTACCCCAAGAGGTTGCCTGACTGCATAGAACGCGCCTTTGCCGCCAGACATATCTCTAATGCCTTCGGAATGCTCACTTTTAGCCTGATCTATAAAGAATCTCAAGTATCTGTAAATCTGTCCAGGCTCAAAATCCGCATGTGGTCTCATCTTGCCGGTCTCCAGTTGGCACAGACGGATCAGCTCTTCTTCCTCTTCTTTGATCACATCGATGAGTTTTTCTATCCAGACTTCACGCTCTTCAACCGTCAGTGCGGACCAAGCAGGAAAAGCTGCATGCGCTGCTTCCAGTGCCGCTTCAGTCTGAACTTCGTTTACAGCAAATACAGTTCCGACGATTTCGTCGTTTCCTGGGCAGGTCACATCGAATTGGCTGCCTTCGCCTTTTACAAGTTCCCCACCAATATATTGTAAATATTCATGTTCCATAGTATTCTCTATACCTTTCCGCAGATATATGGATCTGCTGTTTTATGAGAGAGTTCTACTCCTATTCCTGGCAATGTCGGTATATCCAGTTTCCCATCCCTGATGTTCAATTCATAAGCGTTTTCCACGATACTGTAGTGTTTTTTAGGACGGTAAGGAAAAATTTCCTGAGCAACGGCATTTGCCGACGCGACAAAAACCTGCAATGCTGCCGCTGTCAGTACCGGGCCGCCGCAATTATGCGGAGCCACCCTAATGTCTGCAGCCTCTGCCATTTTGCCGATGATGAATGCTTCCATAATACCGCCGCAAGTCCCCGGATCTGGCTGCACGACATCAATGCATTGTCTGTTGATAAACTCCCGGAATCCATATCTTGTGAACAATCTTTCTCCTCCGGCGATCGTCAATCCCGTCCTGTTTCTTACATACTCATATCCCTGAATATCATATGGGTCCACAGGCTCTTCAAACCACTTTATCCCAAACGGTCTGATCGCCTCACCGATCGAAGCTGCTACATCCGGTGTCGCTTCCGCAGTGACATCGACCATGATTTCAACTTCATCACCTACAGCTTGCCTGACCTGCTTTACTATCTCAATACATCGTTTCATCGTATACTGATCTATATGTCTGTCTTTGATGTGTCTATTGATATGCCTTACTGGATCGATCAGGGAAAGCGGATAGACCTTGATCATCCTGAATCCGTCAGAAACGACGTCTTCAGCTCTGCGCGCGAAGTCCTGCGGCGTTTCATTTTGCGACCAGTCATTGGCATATACAGGGATCATATCTCTGGTTCTTCCGCCGAGAAATTCATACACTGGAACTCCCAAGGCTTTCCCCTTGATATCCCAGAGCGCAGTCTCGATCGCTGATGCTGCTGCAGACGTGAAGAGTCCACCGCCTTTCCCCCAGAATGTATGATAATAAATGTCATTCCAGATATCTGTTATGCGGAAAGGATCTCTCCCCTTGACAAAAGCATCCGACAGTTCGAGGATCATTTTGGAGCATGCGCCGGCCCCGTTCCCAAAACCTACTGCGGCCTCCCCGACCCCTGTAATACCTTCATCCGTCTGAAGTTCAACTACCACAGGATGATAACTTCCCGTATCTATCACATATACAATTATGCTGGTGATTTTCATCATGATCACCTTCCAATATTCCTGAATCCTGCCTCCGGATATTCGTCTGCAGCCCGCAGTAAAGTATTCAGGAAACTGATCCTTTCACCTGATCTCGGCGCTCCGCATTTGACAAGAGGCGCCTGCATCCCGACAGCCATTTCCTTGACGATATCTTCAACCATTCCTCCGGCACGTACAGAAGGTATCACATACCAGCCTTGTTCTTCTGCAAACCGGTATGCTGCCATAGCTTCTGTGATCGTTCCGACCTGATTAGGCTTAAAGACCATTCCTTTTACAGCACCAATGGAAGCAGCCTCTCTTGCATAGCTGATATTCGTACAGATAATGTCGTCCCCTACGATCACCAGATCTTTCATTAGTTCCCTTGCGAGCAGGAAACCGCCCATATCCTTTTCATTCAGAACATCTTCCACTCCCCAGAATGGATATTTCTCAGTCATCCCGGAGATATATTGCATGAACCCGAAAGCAGACAGCTGTTTTCCCAGGAAATCGTAAGTATCTGTCTTTTCATCGTAGAATTCGCTGGCTGCACAATCCGTATAGAATGCATATTTTCCGGAATATCCCAGACGCTCCGCCGCCTCAGCGATCAATTCGAAATGTTCTTCGGGATCATCAGATAACGGTCTCCAGCCAAAGTAATTTGCTATCTGTGCAGGTTTTCCCTTCTTCCTGATCAACTCACCTGTCTTATGAAAGATACTTATCAGCATGTCCACAGCTTCTTCCATATTTGCCGCTCCACATGGGATAACGCCAAATTCCTGAATCTTCATGTCAGCATCCGGATAGCGCCCTCCATTGAACATATTGACAATAGGCAGCGGCAGACTGGATATTTTACCTTTGCTCAGGTAATTATGTACTTCAAGTCCACACTCGCCGGACGCAGCAGAAAGGCACGCAGCTGAGACAGAAAAGATACTGTTTCCACCCAGCTTTTCTTTTCTGGCTGTCCCATCAAGCTGAAGCATGATTCGGTCGATCTTATTCTGGTCCGTTACTTCGATCCCGGTCAAAGCAGGTGCAATCACGGAATTGACTATCTCGACCGCTTTATGTACGCTCGTTCCGCAAAGACCTCCCTGCGGACCATCCCTCAGGACTGCAGCCTCAGCAGAACCAACAGATGTACCCGTCGGCGAGCTAGCCATACCTACAGATCCTCTTTCAGTCGTAACAACACATTCCACGATGCCTCTGGTCTTGCAGTCGATCAGTTGTCTTGCATGAATACTTTTGATTTTGCTCATCAGCTCTCCCTTCCAGGTACGTACAACACATGCAGATCACAGAGATTCGTCCCTGTGTTACCTGTGATGATCTTTCCATTCAGTTTCTCAAGTGCCTGACACGCAGAATGTTCACGTAAAGCTTTATATATATCTACATTTCTCTGCTCTGCCAACATAAATGTCTGCCCGCAGGTCAGTCCGCCTGCAGCATCTGTAGGTCCGTCTGTTCCTTCCGAGTCGATGCTGGCGATGCAGACATCCGGCATATCTCTTGCTGCAAGGGCAAATCCCAGTGCAAGCTCCTGCCCCGGACCTCCGGTCCCTTTTGCATCGGTTATTTTTGCATGTATTTCGCCGGAGGCAATCAGCACTGCAGGGACATCCAGAAATGGTGATTCTCCCGACAGCTGTCTGGCAATAGAAGCCAGAACCGTTCCGACCTCTCTGCCCTCACCCTCCAGTGAGTCAGAAATAACATAGGCGTTCAATCCAAGCTTCCGGGCTTCTTCTGCAGCTATCCGGGTCATGTCAGGAATGGTGTTGATGATGAATCCAGTCCATCTGTCCAGAGACTTCGGCGTCTCATCATCATCTCCCGCATTTCTGAAGAATTCCATGACCGATTTAGGAAGTTTGTCCCCAACATTGAAATTAATGATCGCATTTCTCGCATCTTCAAGGGTCGTAGCATCAGGAGCCAGCGGCGTGAAGCCAAAGTAAACCGGTTCAAGAGGCGACTGTGTCGTTCCGAATCCCATCGCATCCATAATCAACAGACAGATGATTTCGGCACCTTTTCGTTCGATGCGCTGTGCAAGTCTCCCTCCGTTCATGGCAGAGATATGTCTGGCCACTGCATTGACCTCAAGGATGTTGGCCCCGCTTTTCAACATAACATCCCTTGTTCTCATCTCTTCATTAAGAGTCACCCCCGGTATCGGGCACGACATCAAAGAAGAGCAGCCTCCGCTCATGAGACCAATGACAAGATCATCACCGCACATCTGCTCCACCATATCATTTATCCTAAGACTGGCTATATAACCATCTTCGTTGGGAAGCGGATGACCGCCTGTATAAATCCGCACTTTATTGAACCGATCCGTTTCTTCTATACTTTTCGCGATAACGATCCCGTCAGTCAGGATATCTCCCAATAGCTCATCAAAGAAACCGGCCATGGCATTGACTGCTTTACCTGCGCCGATGATATAAACATTTCTTTTTTTGTCCAGATCCCATGTCCTATTCCCGATTCTGAGCAATTTCCCATCCAGGGACACTTCTCCTTTCAAAGTCTCATATGAGTCGATCCGCTCAAGTGTCTTCTCAAGAACATTCAGAACAACTCTTCTGGATTCAGCGTTTCCGGCTGATATCAGCTCATTTATGTTTCTGATCTTCATTTCTGTCCCTCCGAAGCTGTCTGCATAGTCAATATATTTCTAACTTCAGGCCTTTCGATGAGCTCACATAGTCTCTTCCTGATTTTCGGTATGCTCGGTGAACTCATGCTCAATTCATCGATCTCAAGTTCAGCCCACAGTTCACTCAACGAACTATCTGCAGCCAGCTCTCCGCATATCCCGCACTCGATTCCTGCCTTGTGTGCCGCCAGTACAGTCATCACGATCAGGCGCAGAACAGCCGGACTGTGACCGTTGAACAGGTCGTAAACATTCTTATTACCCCTGTCTACAGCCAGAGTATACTGAGTGAGATCGTTTGTCCCAATCGAGAAAAAATCGCACTCATTTGCAAACAAATCCGCCATTATCGCAGCGGAAGGGACCTCGATCATCATCCCGATCCTGATTTGTTCATCAAAGCTTATTCCCTTTTCATGAAGTTCATCCATACAATCGTGCGTGATCCGTTTTGCCTCAACCAGTTCTTCGAGGCTCGAAATCATAGGAAACATTATCTGTATTTTCCCGAATCCAGATGCTCGGAGAATCGCCCTGATCTGGGTTCTGAAGAGCTCTTCATCTGCAAGACAGATACGTATCGCTCTTTTGCCCAAATATGGATTCATTTCTGGCTCAACGTTAATGAAAGGGATAAGTTTATCACCACCTGCATCAAGTGTTCTGATGATGACAGGCTTCCCATCCATCTTTTCGGCAACTGCTCTGTAAGCTGAAGTCTGCTCTTCTTCAGAAGGAGCTTCTTCACGGTTCATAAAAAGAAATTCTGTCCTGAAGAGGCCAATCCCTTCAGATCCGTACTGAATTGCACCGTCTACATCAGAAACATTCTGAATATTGCTATACAGTCTCATTTTTAAACCATAGCCTGTTATCGTTTCCCTGCCGACATAAGCCATGATTTCTTTCATTGATTGCTCCAGCTGGCTCTTTTTTTCATAATAATCATTGAC
>ONWK01000139.1 GCA_900321505.1 uncultured Eubacteriales bacterium | reverse complement strand
TCAGAAGGCATTGTCTGCCGGGATGTATATCCATCCGCCAGCTTCGAGATATCCTTGGCGAAGAGTTCGTATTGCACCATATCCGTGACGGTAATGGGTGTCTTCTGCTTGCTCAGATTCTTCGCATAGTTCACAAAGTTTTTTACGACCTTCTTCAGCTCCGTGATGACCGGCTTCGCAGCCTTCGGGAGAGACTTGTCGTTCATCATTTTTGCATTCATCAGCTTATTGAGGGACTCAAGCTGCTGTACATTATCCTTCAGGCTTTCCTTGTCATAGCCATTAAACTGATAATAGCCACGGACTACCCTGACCGCGAGATCATCCGCCATAGGCTCCAATTCCTTGAAGCCCTTATCCAGGTTTATTTTATTTCTGTCATTAACAGGCTTCGATACATTATCCAGTTTTACATTTGTAAATGTCTGAAGTCCTCCCTTTGTCTCCCGATCTGATGCATGGAGCAGGTCTTCATACTTATTCCCCTCCGATGTCATCAGGTCTTTATAAAGCTTCGTCTTTCGGATCTCCGGCAGATAAAGACTTTTCAGTTTCTGAATGCCCTCATCCGTAGACATCATTACTTCGATATCTGTCACATGATTCTCACGACAGATCCGCATCTTTGCTACGCTAAGTCCGCCCATCTCAGAGCTTACATCATTATAGGTATCCGGATCGTATTCTTCATCCAGCCCATATTTATCAAGTATCCGTTTATCAAATTTATCTGCAGCCTTCTCATTTTCCTTATCTGAATGCATAAAGGAACTCACGAGATACTGATCAAAAAGCAGATCCTCGATCTCCTCGGCTCGCTGGGAGCTGCCGGCGGGTTTTGGCTGTGTAAGGATATCATACTTTTTCTCGTAGATCCGGTGCATGGCCTGCAGGTTCTGTTTTCTTGTGGCACCAATGATCCTGCGGATCTCGGACTGCGGACCTTCCACGTAGAAGGGGGGCTTACCGACCATCTCCGTGCCCAACTGGATCATCGCCTTCTGAACGGAGCTTGCATTGACTTCGATCAAAGTCGTACTGGTAGGCAGTCTTAATTCCATCACCCCATCGAAAGCAAAATCAACAAAGGTCTGGATCATTTCCTTCGCTTTTTCCGGATGACCATTCTTATACTCCTCAATGGCCTTAAGGGCATCCCGGCGTCCTTCTAACAAAGCAAGGGAAAAGTTTCCCTGACGTCTGACATCCGGATTCTTCTGGAGGATATTATCAATGACGAAATTCCGGTTAAATGCCAGATAGGTTGAAGTCCCGCCGACAAAGTTGGAGGTGGTCATGGGATCTTCCAGCCGGTCCTTGCGCATGATGGATCCGATCACGATAGCGGTTATGGTATCCTCATCCAGTCCATCGGGAATCTCCTCGATCTGAAGGGCATTATATTCCTTATGAAGTCTTATGGACGGATGCAGATCCGGCTTTGATCCCAAATACCGGTGGAAGAGCCGGATGGGATCCTCGTGGGATGCTTTCCTCTGTTCAGCATTTTTCCGATACTTATCTCTTTCTACTTGTTCCTTCCGCTCTTTCAGCTCTTCCTTAAGCCGGTCAGAAACTCTCTTTGTTTCCAGTGTCCGTTCATTTTTAAGCATCTCGATCAGCCGGGCATCACTGTAGCCCTTGATCAGCTGATCTCCTCCTCCATGGAAAGCGATCCGGCCAACGTCATTCCAGGTAAGCTTTTCGGTAAGAGACTTATACTCGGGCAGCTTCTCTACGATGCTGGTGGTATACCGCTCTGCGTAATGGATCTGTTCCTTCCTAAGCATTTCATTTGCTTTCGCAAGGATGCGTTCAGCCAGGATATCCCGGAGATATCCTATAGCTTCCTGCTTCGTTTCATTTTCCAGCGGACGGCCCGACTTGAGAAGTATTGCCAGATTCTCTGTAGCACTCTCTGCCTTAGAAAGCAGCTCCTTTCTTCCCCGGTGAGCTCCTTTACGATCCTCTGCAAAATCCTCCTTACGGAACTGAAGCATGACATCTATAGCTTCAGGGGCGGGTTTTTCGTAGGTTCCTTCGTTTACACTGAAGATCTGCTGGCGCTTTCTT
>ONWK01000357.1 GCA_900321505.1 uncultured Eubacteriales bacterium | reverse complement strand
CATTATTGATAATACCTTCGCAACGCCCATCAACTGCCGTCCTATGGAGTGGGGCGCTGACATCGTGATCCATTCCACCACCAAGTACATGGACGGTCATGATGTGGCTGTGGGCGGAGCTATCGTGGATTCAGGAAGATTTGACTGGATGGCCCATGCGGATAAGTTCCCGGGACTTACCACACCGGATGAGTCATATCATGGCATCACCTATGCCGAGAAGTTCGGAAAGGAAGGTGCATTTATAACGAAATGTACCGCACAGCTGATGCGTGATCTGGGCTCCATACAGTCGCCGCAGAATGCATTTTACCTCAACATGGGACTGGAGTCCCTGGCAGTACGTATGGAACGTCATTGCAGTAATGCCCGGAAGGTTGCGGAATTTCTCGAGAAGCATGAGAAGGTTTCATGGGTTAACTATCCCGGCCTTCCCGGAAATAAGTACTATGAGCGTGCAAAGAAATATATGCCTGACGGAACCTGCGGAGTTATCTCCTTCGGCGTAAAGGGAGGAAGAGCAGCGGCAGAGGAATTCATGAAGCACCTTAAGGTAGCGATCATTGCCACACATGTGGCCGACGCGCATACCTGTGTACTGCACCCGGCATCATCAACACATCGTCAGCTGACTGATGAGGAGCTTGAGGCAGGCGGAGTAGGAGCTGATCTTATAAGACTGTCCGTAGGTATCGAGCATGTGGATGACATCATTGCCGACCTGCAGCAGGCGCTGGAAGCATAATCTAGATACGGCGGTCAAATACTCCGCCGCAGGCAACCGGGCATGACTTGGCTGCTTTTTAGTTAGTCTGCCCCAGATGGGTGGAGTATTTGAGCCTTGCGGCATTCACCACGGAGCTTCGCTTGTGGATGTGACATTCGTCGAATGGACAAGCAAGCTTGTCCGCTCGACTCATTGCTTGCACCAATTGGACATGCAGGCATGTCCGCTTGGTTCATTGCCCGCAGCAATAAAAGGAGAGGAGAACAGGTATGGAAACAGTATGGACAGATAAGAAACGCTGGGGATTTTTGGGATTACCCTGGACATTTACAAGATATACTCTGACCGAGGAGAAATTCCTTGTGGACAGTGGGTTCTTCAGCAAGAAACAGGATGAGATACGGCTTTACAGAATACTGGATCTTTCGCTCAGGAGAGGCTTCGGACAGCGTATGTTCGGTCTCGGTACCATTACCTGCGTTACAGCAGACAAGACCTGTCCGAACCTTGTTATCAAGAATATCAAGAATTCACAGGATGTGAAGGAACAGCTGTCAGAGCTGGTTGAGGTGGAACGCGAAAGAAAGAGAGTATCGTCAAGAGAATTCATCTCTTCCCACGATGTGGATGAAGATGACGATGATGATTACAGCAGGTGACGACTGAGCCGTGAAGGGGTGTAAGGGGTACGCCTCTTAATGTGGGGGTTATATATGGCAAAAAAAGAAAACAGGACAAAGGAAAAGGCTGTCAGGAGTCTGCGAGAGATATTCCTGTTTCCGATCAACGTATATTCCATTATCGCACTGATATTATGTGTTATCCTTAATATGGCAGGTCAAAGACTGGCATCGTCTCTTGACCTGCCTTTTTGGCTTGATACAACGGGAACGATGGCTGCGGCTATATGCTACGGGCCGCTGGCAGGTATACTGGTGGGGGGCTTGACAAATGCCATGCTGACCATTTTCGACAGTTTCATACTGAGCTATATTGTTATAGCAATGACTGTGGGACTTATCATAGGCCTTTATTTCTCGAAAAAGAAGAAGCCCGAAGCGATCGGTGTAGTATCTGTGGGAATATTTACGGCTATCATAAGCGTGCTGATGTCCATTCCCATAGATGTGGTCAATTTCAACGGACAGACGGGAAATCTCTGGGGCGATGCATTTTACGACATGGTATCCGGAACGATATCAAATACATTTCTGAATGCTCTGGGAGCAAAGCTTTTTATCGAGATTCCCGACAAGGTACTGTCGCTGCTTCTGGCATTGGTTATCGTCAAAGGCGTTAAGCATATATTCTCAAAGGGCAGCTCTGAAAAAACGGTAAAAAAGACTGCAAAAAAGGCAATGCTTTTCCTTACGGCGCTGGGTCTCTCAATCATGCATATCACAGGAAATGTCGATGCGGAAGAGCTGAACGCCGATTTTGAGACTGTCATCTTCAGGAGCAGCGAAGGAATCCTTGCTGCTGAGGTAAATGCAGTTGCCCAGACCTCGGACGGCTATATCTGGGCCGGAACGTATTCGGGCCTTTATAAATATGACGGAGTGCGTTTCCGAGAGGTGGAGATCGACGAACATATAAAAAATGTTATGACACTCTTCGTGGACTCCTCCGGCCGGCTTTGGATCGGAACCAATGACAGCGGTGTTGTATGCTATGATCCTTTAACGGAAGAAAAAAGGGTCTACAGTACGGATAACGGCCTTACAGCCGATTCGATCCGTGCCATCAGCGAGGATGTAAACGGCAACATTTTCATCGGCACTGCCCGGTATGTGACGCGTATAGCGAAGAATGGGAATGTGAAGACCTATTCGGAGTGGGACGACGTGTTCTATGCGCAGGATTTTACCGCCCTTCCTACGGGTGAAATGGTCGGAGTGACCAATGGCGGCGTTCTTTTCATGATCAAGGATGATATTCTGATGGATACGGGGACCTACGATCGTGAGAAGGGTGTTTATTACCGCAGAGTTTCCCGCACGGATGATGGCTTTATGGTCGGAACGAGCGGTCAGACTGTCGATTTATATTCTATTGACAGGGGGAACTTTGTTTGGAAAGGATCATTTGCAATTAAGGAAACCTCCTTTATCAATGATCTGAAGTACAACGAGGATTATAAGGGCTTCTTTGTCTGCTGCGAGAACGGCATGGGCTTTCTTGATGAGGATGACCTTTCGTATACCGATCTTACCAGGGACAGTGTTGCCGGAGCGGTAAGTGATGTGTGCGTGGATGACCAGCAGAATATCTGGTTTGCGTCCAGCAAATATGGCCTGGTGAAGTATTCAAGATCACCCTTCCTCAATATATTTAACCGTGCAAGGATCGATACGGGCGTGGTAAATGCCATTTATAAGGACGGTGATACTCTTTATGTCGGCATGGACACGGGGCTTCAGGTGCTGGATATGAATACCTGCAGGGCCAAAACCGTATCCTATGCGGATAAGCTTGCCGGCGTGCGTATCAGGAATATAAATAAGGATTCCAGGGGTAATCTTTGGTTCAGTACATACGGCGAGGACGGCCTGCTCAGAGTGGATCCTTCCGGAAATGTGGCAGTATTCAACGATAAGAGCGGCGGTATGCTGGGCGGACGGTGCAGGTGCGCCATAGAGCTTTCCGACGGACGGATACTGGTGGCGAGCAACATGGGACTCTCGTTCATTCAGGGCGATCAGGTGGTGGCGACCATCGGTGTCGATAACGGTCTGAACAACCAGTACATTCTTTCAATGTACGAGAAGGAGGACGGCTCCATACTTGCGGCTTCCGACGGCGACGGCATATATGTTATCAGAAATGACCGCGTGGCAGGACATATCGGAAAGAGTGAAGGGCTTGATACAGCCGTGGTTCTGAAGGTCATTCCCTGCAGCGGAGGCTTCCTTTATGTTACCAGTAACGCGCTTTACTACGACAACGGCAGCGGGGTACGGCAGCTGAAGAATTTCCCGTATTCCAATAACTACGATATCCTCATCACGGATGACGGCATGTGCTGGATCACATCCAGTGCAGGTTTGTACATAGTGAATGAAGCAGCGCTTATCGAGGACGGGGACTATACCTGTACGCTGCTGGATGAGAGCTGGGGTCTCACCACATCATTTACTGCAAATTCCTTCAGCGTCCTGGACGGTGATAAGATGTATCTTTGCTGTGTCGATGGCGTAAGAGAGATATCCACAACGAGTTACAACGGCAATTTCGGAGATTTCCAGATGCACCTTTCCAGCATTGAACGCGGGGATGAAGTGTTTGTAATGAAGAACGGAAAATATGTGATCACGCCGGGCAGCGGACGTATCAGCTTCAACGTGGCGGTGAACAACTATTCACTTTCAAACCCGCTGATCAGATATTATCTGGAAGGGTCGGATGATGAAGGCATCACCTGCTTCCAGAATGAGATCCAGCCGCTGTCCTTCACGAACCTTCCGCTGGGCGAGTACAAATTCCATATACAGGTGCTGGACAGCACCGACGGCAGCGTGCAGTGGGAGACCGTATATCAGGTTACCAAGGAATCCAGAATGTATGAAAGAACCTATTTCAGGGTTTATATCTATATTCTGAGCGTGCTGCTGCTTATGTATATTGTATGGCTGTTCATTACAATTAACAGAAAGACACGGAGCATCATAGGTCTTCAGACGGAGATTTCCACGGATAAGATGACTGGCCTTCTGAATAAGGCCGGAGCCAACCGTACGCTGGAGAAGCTCTGCGAAGAAGAAACCGGAATATTCATGATGATAGACCTGGACAGCTTCAAGCTTGTAAATGATATCCACGGTCATGAGATGGGCGACAGGATACTTATCCGTTTTGCGGAGCTGATAAGGGAGGCTCTGGGAGAGGAGAATATAGCCGGAAGGATAGGCGGTGACGAGTTTGTAGGCTTTATCCGCAATACCAAGGATGAAGAAAGAGTGGCAGAGATCACGACCTTCCTTAACCGTGAGCTGGTGAAGTCGGCAAAGGAATATATGGGCGAGGATATGAACATTCCTCTCGGAACATCCATCGGTGCGGTACGCTGTCCATCGGACGGCACGGATTATCACGAGCTCTTCAAGCTTGCCGATAAGGCGCTTTACGTGGTGAAGCAGAACGGAAAACACAGCTATTCATTCTATCAGAGCTCAAGTAATGAAGGCGATCTGGATAAAGAGAAGAAGGATAAGAACAATCTTGAGCAGATCAGGAAGATCATAGGTGAGCGAAATGAGGGTAAGGGTGCATTCCTTGTTAATTTCGACAGGCTTCAGGTGCTCTACAAATACCTCAGCCGGAACAGCCACGCAACATCCTCGGGCTTCGGCTTCCTGCGCTTCACCATCGAGAACAGTGACGGAAAGGATGTGCCGGATGACGCGCTGGATTCCTTCGAAGACAGGCTCATAACCGATCTGAAGAAAAATGATGTGGTGAGCCGTTACTCCGGAAGCTTCTTCGTACTGCTGACAGGAGCAGAAGAAAAGGACTGTGAAGGCGTCGCCGAACGAATGATCAAAGGCTGGCTGGCGATGGAAGGAAATGATTCCTACAGGGTTGCATATGAGATGGAAACCGGGTGATGCCAATCTTTGTGGATTGCACCAGTCCGGCAGCGATGCTGCAGCAGGTCGCCTCATAACAAACTGGCAATTCCCTGAGGGTATGCAGACATATACAGAAAGCTATGAAAAGAAAGACAGATGGATAAGTGAAACGGGGACGGGGCTGATGATACATGCAGACCCGTCCTTTTTTTGTCGGCATATCGTTGTGGCTCGCGTTCCTGTGTGGCCAAAGTTGAAGAATTCCTGTGGCGGCAAAGAATGCCCGTGAATCTCCCGATCCCTTAGTCAAATTAAGCAATTCAAGCCCCGGAATTCCTGTGGCGGCAAAGAATGCCCGCGAATCACCGGATCTCTTAGCCAAATTAAGCAATTCAAGCCCCCGGAATTCCTGTGGCGGCAAAGAATGCCCGTGAATCTCCCAATCCCTTAGTCAAATTAAGCAATTCAAGCCCCGGAATTCCTGTGGCGGCGAAGAATGCCTGCGAATCGCCTTATCCCTTAGTCAAATCCAGCATTTCAAGGCTATAGAATACCTGTACGGACTATAATTACCGCAGAAATAAAAGTTTCCTCAGCCGCAACGAAATTCTTGCGTGACGATGTGGTAGCGCACTTGTACCGTTCTCGTTAATTTCAGATAAAAGTTATGATGAGTTATGATTGACAAACGAAGTTATGATGAGTTATGATGAGTTATGAAAAAGCAACGTTGGATCAGTTCATTGTTACGCTCAAGAAAGGAAGTTAAAAATGTCCGTAAAAGAAAATCCTTTTATGCTCACATTTGGAAAACAACCAGGTCGTCTTATAGAAAGATATGAAATGCAGGATGAGATAGTCACCACATTTTCCGCACAGAATCCCGTATATCAGACATATCTCATAGAAGGAGTGAGAGGAAGCGGTAAAACAGTACTTATGACGGCCGTTTCCAAAATGCTTGAAGAAGATGGATGGATAGTAGTGGATCTGAATCCATCTCTCAATTTACTTGAGGATTTTGCCTTACGCCTTGGAAAAGCGTGTGAACGCATTCCGGGGTTTCTAAAACAGGGTTTCAATATATCAGCCTTTGGATTCGGCGTTGGAGTACAGGGAAATACAAGCAGGGAGGATCCGGTTGGTCTGATAGAAGATTGCATGCAGCGTCTCTCAAAAAAAGGGAAAAGAGTACTGATCACCATCGATGAAGTAATAAATGATCAGAATATGCGCATATTTACAAGTCAGTTTCAGATCTTTATCAGAAAGGATTTTCCTTTGTTTCTGATAATGACAGGGCTTTATGAGAATATCCATAATATACAGAACGACCCGCAACTCACATTTTTACTCCGCTCGCCCAAGCTTAGAACCGAGGCACTCAGTACATTTCAGATCAAGAACCAGTATAAGGAAATATTCGATTTAGACGACGAAAAGGCAATGGAGTTAGCAGACATCACAAAAGGATATGCTTTCGCGTTCCAGGCTCTTGGGAAAGTCTACTGGGATTTCAGAGATAAATATGAAATGGAGAAAATACTTGAAAAACTGGATGAAATGCTGGACGGATATGTATACCGTAAGGTATGGGAAACTCTGACGCCCAGAGAACGCGATATAGTCAGTTCCATGGAAGAAGGAGAAATGCGAGTAAAGGATGTCCTAACCGGTGCGGGTATGAAATCTGATTCATTCTCAAAATACAGAGAAAAACTGGTAGGCATGGGAATCCTGTCATCGCCGAAATATGGTTACATTTATCTAACGCTTCCCAGACTCTCGATAATTTCAAAAACATATAAAAAGTAAGACGGAGATGATAAAGGATGTGCGGGATCACTCAATACAGTTGGACATAGATGAATATCTTGACGCCCTGGAAGATTGAGTCATTTCTATTGTCACTCTGCACAAAAAGGCAGGTAAAGAAAACCTGCCTTTTTATGTGCCCGATAATCGGCTCACAACTATATCTTGAGTACTCAAAAAACAGCAGTCAAGGATATAGTAGAAACCCTGAAAAAGCCCAAAAACCGAAGAAATTGCAAATGGATCCGGCAGACTTGTTAAAAATGTTGAAAAAACGGTGAACTCTTTGTTTATTATTGTTTTATCAGCTCATTTTTGATATAGTTTTGTTAACGTTATGTGTTGGGTATGGGGATACTTTGCGCTTTTTTTACAGACACCTTTAGTTGGCAGAAACTGTCCTTATGTTCGCAATGATCTGGCATTTTCTGCCATTTCGTATTTTTAGGGATAGGATATATAGAGAGAGAAAAATGTAACCCGAGGTAAAATCAGCAGAAACCGAGAGAAGTAAGGAGGGGAATCATGGCTGAGAAGAGAGAGAGAAGTAGAGTAGGTAAGAGATGGAAGCGGATAAT
>ONWK01000154.1 GCA_900321505.1 uncultured Eubacteriales bacterium | reverse complement strand
ATCCCCACAGGGATTGTAGTAACATCAGTTGCTGAAAGAAGCCAGGAGCAGAACCGGCGCGATGCCATGCAGAAGCTCAGAGCCATACTGACTGAGATGGCAAAGAGTGAACATGCCCTCAGGGTGAACGATGCCTGGAAAAAGCACAACAGACTGGAGAGAGGAAACCCGGTAAGGATTTACAGGGGGATGGGGTTTCAGCGGATAACCCGCTGAGCCCCTGCCGGCTGTGGCTTTCTACATTTGCCGTATAACATATTCCTCAAACAATGGAAGAGTGAACTGCACATATCCGTGTCCATTTGCTGACAGAATTCCACGCTTAAGCAGCCGGTCACGGTAAACGCTGTATTCGCTGTCTGTCATGGAGCAAAGCTCTTTGATCGTTTTTGCCTTCCCATCCCCGGATCTTGCTGTGCCAAAAGCAAGCTTACGGTCTCCGAGGGACATTTCCGACCACACCTTTTCATATACATAGTCTTCCAGGTAATGACGGTAATCCGGCAGAGCCTTCTGATAATCTCCCTCGTATTTCCATGTGAAATGTCCGAGTACCTGAAACGCAAAGGAGTACCCCTTCGTCAGTTTTGCCATTTTGTCTGATGTTTCATAGTCAAGGTTGAAGTTTTTCTGGTAATTATCCGCAATAACACCAAGATTAAGGGGCTTTAGTTCCATTTTAGGCGCCCGGTAAAGAAAAGTCAGATTCTTCTCATTCTGAAGATTGTTTATATTTTCGAATAATCCGGTCATTAGAAGAAATATAGGTAGATCCTGTCGGATGAATATTTGAAATGCACTGGAAAATACTTTCATGTATTCGGTAACGGTTACCTCATCAATGCAGACAAGAACTTTTTTGCCGTGCTTTTTCAGGCTTTCAAGCATTTTTGTCAGTGCAACCTGAATGCTGGAGATGGGGACGCTCCCCTTGACCTCAAGACCGAATCCGAAAAGAGACAGATTTATGCTTGCTTTCTGAAAGATTTGCGCAAGCTGATTTTCACTACTGAGACTTGCGGCAAGATCAGTCATCAGGTCCTGAGATGAATTAAGTTCAACGATGATCCAGTCATCAGCCTTCAGCGCCTTTGCTATTTCGGTCATGAATACGGTTTTTCCGCATCCTCTCACACCGGTGATCATATATATTTGCTGTTCGGGAGGATCTGCCTGAAAGGCTTCAATGATCTCGGTAGATTCTGTCAATCGGGAGATAATCTGGGACGGCTCTTTTCCAAAAACAAGATTAAAGGGATTTCTTTTCATATGGATAATTCCTTTCGTTAAACGGCGCAGTTTATGATCTTTTATTATTATCGATGACTTTTATTATTTTTTATTATTTTTAGTTTCTTTTATTATTCTTTATGATTTTTTATTATTTTATAACGATCAGTTATATATGTCAATTCAGAATAACCTGTTCGCAGAGTAATATTGAGAAGAGGGCATTTCATCCTGAGCAAAGAAAAGGATCCCCAGATCAATTCCGGGGATCCTTCGCTATTTTAGCGGTACATATTCGGGATGCTTTTAATGCATTACTTCACTTCTTCATACCGTACATTTCTTAAATGCACTGCCGCAGTTCCGCTGTAGCGGCCGAGGTTGAACTCGATCCTTGCGTTGTCATCGGAGTCTTCCTTCATCTCGAATTCAAAGCTGAAGGGAGTCCAGTCCTTTGTAAGTGCGACCGTGGTATCCTCCATATATCTTATATAGCTTACGTCAGGACCGGTGATCGAAGTGATGGCATTTCTCGGTTCGTCAGCATATGCTTCAAAGGAGAATTTGTATTTCTTGCCTTTTTCCGCAGGGAGGCCTGCCTGGACCAGCTGTATGCTGTAATCCTCGGTGCCTTCATTTTCGATAGTGATCTTCAGCTCGCCGTTGGATATCTCGGCTGCACCGACGCCGTTGCTGTAATTCTGGTATTTCCAGTCCTTTTCGTCCGAAAGATCCTCGGAAGCGGCGAAGTCACCGTTGCGTACATAATTGCCTGTCGTATCCGGATCCGGAATATTGATCTCCTTCTCGGGCTTCTTTACATTTTCATCATAGCTGTCCTTCTGATATACACGGACATAATCTACGTACATGCAGGTGTTCTCATCGAAGACAAGATCCGGATCGGGATCTCCCGGCCAGTCGCCGCCCACAGCCACATTCAGGATAATGTAAAACGGCTGGTTGAAGGGTGCCGGATAGGGCTTCTCGTCCGCACCTGTAGCGGAGAACCAGTCACCTGTCTCATAGAAAGCCTCGCCGTCCACATACCAGCGGATCAGCCCGGGCTCCCATTCCACGGCAAAGACATGGTATTCTTTGGAATAATCGCTGCCGTTGGATACAGACCCCTGTCTCTGGGTATGGGGATCTCCGAAATGCAGTGAGCCGTATTCGGATGTGGGATCGTTGGATACCACTTCCATGATGTCAACCTCCCCGCTGCGCGGCCAGGAACCGTAGGCTGACTTGGACGGCATCATCCAAAATGCCGGAAGAAAGCCTTTTCCTGAGGGGATCTTGATCTTTGCTTCCATACGTCCGTAGGTGAATTCATGGCGGCGCAGGGTATTGACGCGGCCTGAATAATATTTGACATTTCCGCTGTCATCAACTTCCTTTACAGGGCGGATAACCAGCTCGCCATTTTTAACGAAGGCATATTCCTCGGAGTTGATATATGCCTGCTTTTCGCGGTTTACCCAGCCTGCCGGATGTGCTTCATAATCCCAGTCTTCGCTGGAGAGCTTGGGATCCTCCTGGTCGAAATTCTCTTCCCAGACCAGATGGTACTCCGCGTCAGTGGGATATTTGACATACTCATCAGGTTCCTCCGGTACATAAGGCTCTTTCTCGGTAACCTTTTCGGTTTCTGTTTCAGTTTCGGTTTCGGTCTCGGCTTCGGTAACGGGCTCCGTAGAGGCTTCCTTTTCTGTTGTAACCGTTGCGGCGGTTTCCTTTTCTGTGCTTACGCTGTTTGTTGTATCACTGTCCTTACCGCATGCGGAAAGCAGTGAAAGTGATAATGCGCCGATCAAGACGGCGGTACTGATCTTCTTCTTCATATACCCTCCTTAAGTAAAACTGCGTAGTAATCCTGCAAAGTAAATCCCATTTGCTCTCGATATCATAATAGCCGGACATACATAGATAATAACACATGTTTTATATACTTGCCACATTCACATTGGAGCATGTCTGACATCTGCTCTTTGTGCAGCCCGCTTCTCACCTTTTTGCAGGACAGGCATCTGACCTTTGCTGAGGGCCATCATTTGATTGAAAATAAGCGGGATATATGATAAAGTAAACAAAGTCGATCGACCGGTGATCAATGCCCATGAAGGGCGTTCATGATAAATGGACCGCGACGGCCAACCTGCAGCCTGAGCTGTGCAGGAAACTGTAAAATGTTTGTGAGAGGTGACTTAAATGAAATGTATGAAGTGCGGCTGGGATTATGAAGGCAGCTTCTGCCCGAATTGCGGTACGGTAAATACGGCAAACCAGAACGGAGCGGATCAGCAGGGGCAGAACGGAAAGAGTCAGCAGGGACAGAATAGAAGCATCGATCAGGGCAGTGATAATCCCTTCGAAACCAGCGGAGCACCCTATGGAAACCCGCAGAATGCAGGCGGCCCGTACAGAAACCCGCAGAACGGAGCCCCCTATGGAAATCCGCAGGCAGGCGGTCCGTACGTAAACCCGCAGAATGCAGGCGGCCCGTACGTAAACCCGCAGAATGCAGGCGGCCCGTACGTAAACCCGCAGAACGGAGCCCCCTATGGAAACCCGCAGAATGCAGGCCCTTACAGAAATCCACAGGGCGGGAATCCTTACGGTAACGGTGCGCAGATCGGAAGACGGGTTCCGACCAGGGATATTGCAATGTGTATCATTCTTTCCATTGTAACCTGCGGGATATACAGCCTTTACTGGTACTACATGCTTAATGAGGATACGGCTGCGGTTTCGGGTGAACCGAAATTTGTGGAGGGCGGCGTGCTGATTCTCCTTACCATCGTGACCTGCGGGCTTTATGGCATTTACTGGTGTTATAAGATCGGAGAAAGGATGGACCGTGCCCGTGCCGCAAGAGGGGAGATGACGAGCAATCTATCCTTGCTTTATCTTATACTTTCAGTTTTTGGTCTTAGTATCATTGCGTACTGTTTGATGCAGAGTGATATTAACAAATGGATGGAGCAGTAGGGAAAGTGAATAAAAAACGACTGAAGATCATTGTGATCTGCCTGATCGCAGGACTGTTATATCTTGGCTTTGTCCTTCTTACCGGAGTCGGGATCCCATGCCCTGTAAGGACTCTGACCGGCGGACATATAAAATGCCCCGGATGCGGGATATCCACCATGTGCGTGGCACTGGCACGTTTTGATATCCCGGGAGCCATCGAAGCACATCCGGTGATCTTCATTTTGTTGCCGCTCTGGCTGACCGCGATCGCCTTCTGGCTCTTTGACAGATATAAGGAATTCCGGTCGGTTACCGTGAAGGCTTCAATAGCGGCTTTACTGGTCTTCTGTGTCCTGAGAAATATATTTAGATGGTGATAGAAAGCATATTTTTCCAAGGAGAGACTTGAATGAGTATATTTCGCGTTGAATTGAAAAAAGTTGTGGACGATACCTATGATGTGGAGATCGGATATGGTCTGCAGGACAGACT
>ONWK01000045.1 GCA_900321505.1 uncultured Eubacteriales bacterium | reverse complement strand
ATTTGTGAATGTATTTTTGCCGAAATAGCCAGTATTGGGGTTGTATATTGGCTAAAATGATGTATAATTTAATTAGCTAATATGAAAGCGGGGTGATAACATGAATGTAACTACAGCAACTGCTACCTCAACAGAAATGCAGAATAACTTTGGTCGGTATCTTGCGATAGTACAGAACGGCGGCGAGGTTATTGTAACGAAAAACGGAAAAGAAGTAGGGAGGTTCATACCTCGGGCAGCTGCCGTATCATACCTGACAGATTCACTTACAGGAATCCTTAAAGGAGATATGGATATAGATCGGGCAAGAGAAGAAAGGCTAAGGGAGAAATATGAGATTACTGATTGATGGTAATATTCTTCTCGATGTCCTTCAGAAAAGAGAGCCTCATTATGAAGCCTCAGCCAGGATTTGGAAGATGTGTGAAACGGATATGGCTGAGGGGTATGTATCTGCCTTGACCTTTGCAAATTTGATTTATGTTATGCGAAAGGAACTGGATGCTGAGAAGATAAGGGAAGTCTTAAGAAAACTGTCACTCATCTTTTCTTTCGAGGATCTGACCGTATCAGATATAAATGCTGCTGCGGAGATGCAGTGGAAGGATTTTGAGGATGCCGTACAGGCGGCTATTGCCAGGCGTATTCATGCGGATCATATCATTACAAGGAATGTAAATGATTTCAGGAACTGCGATGTTATTGCTTTTACGCCAACGGAGTTTTTGGCCAGGCAGGAGTTGTGAACCTGTGCTATTTGAAGGGAGTGTCACAAGAAGATGGATATTATTTCAGAAGTTAAGGAAGCTATGAAGAAGCATGAGCTGCGGGCCTATTACCAGCCGCAGTATGATGCGATCACGAACCGGATCGTCAGCGCGGAGGCACTGGTTCGCTGGATCAAAGAGGATGGAAAGGTGATCCCGCCATTTTACTTTATTCCCGAGCTTGAAAAGACGGATGCTATAATAGATGTGGATTGGTATATGGTTGAAGAAGCCTGCAGGACGATCCGCAAGCAGATAGGTGCTAAGACAGCGGTACCGATCTCTGTTAATTTCTCCAGGTGGCATGTGAACGAGACTGATTTTGTCGAGAAATTGAACCGGATCGTTGATTCTCATGAGATTCCGCATAAACTCTTTGAGGTGGAAATAACTGAATCCGCGCTGGTGGATGAATCGGAGCGGATCGAGGGGTGGATACGGGCTATCCGGGCCGAAGGGTATTCGGTGGCGATCGATGATTTCGGCAGTGGGCTGTCGTCTTTGCAATTTGTAAAGGATATGCCCGTGGATACGCTGAAGATAGATAAATCTCTTCTCAATCATAACTGCGAAGATGAGAAGGAAAGGATCGTGCTGGAAAGTATCTTTCTTTTCGCGCACCGGCTGAAAATGACGACGGTGACGGAAGGCGTGGAGACCATGGAACAGCTGGGGTTCCTTCGCACCTGCAACTGTGAGAAGATACAGGGCTACTATTATGCCAAGCCCATGCCGGAGGCGGAATTCCTGGCGTTGGTGGAGCAGAACCGGAAGCATTTGGAGACGGAGGATATTCTCAGTATTCAGACGCCTGCAAGTGCCCAGCAGCTTCTTATGGATGCGGTATTCATGCGTTATCCGCTTGTGATCTACGTAAATCTGACACGAAACACCTTTTATATGATGGCCTATGAGAACTTTTCAACGACATCCTGTCCATCTGCGGGAATCTTTGATGAGCTGATCATACACGGCACGTCGACCATGCATCCGGATGATCAGAAGGCGTTCGCTGATACATTTAACCGGCAGAATCTGCTTGCGGCGTATGAGCGAGGTGAGAATGCCATATCTCTGGTGACAAGGCAGATGGGAGATGACGGGAAGTATCATACTGTTGAAACGACAGATTATTTTGTGAAACATCCTTCTGTGGATGATGTGCTGACGATCACTCTGTGTGAGACGAGAGATTAGAGATAATTGGATGTTGATTATTTTTACCCGATCGGAGTAAAGTTTTTACAAAGTCGAAGAGAGAAGATGTCAAAGAAAATAGGGATTCTGAGCCTAATATTATGCATCATAGCAATAGGGCTGTCGGTATTTGCACTCGTAACGGTTTATACAAGGGAAGAGCCGAAGGAACCGAAGGCGCCTGAAAAGGTTACGGAAGAAGAGGCTGATATCCAGTACATTTTATATCTTGGTAAAACTGATCCCGGAAATAGCGACAGCTGATAATGACTTGTCTGATAAGTCAGCGGGACTTGCGGGAATCATAGTAACATTATACAGATATGACGAGTACAGAAATGATCCGGAAGTTCAAAGAACTGTTTATGACATGGCAAAGAAGCTGGTTTCCTTAAAAACTCTTTCATCGGGAGATATACTGGTATGGAAAACGTTAACTGATAAGAATCACCCGATCTCCGGTGCGGTTCACGGAATGACAGGCATAGCCGAAGCGCTTGTTATGGCAGGTAAAGTGCTGCAAACCGATGAGTTTGAGGAAGCAGCCCGGGATGCAATCAGATTTGAAGATGAAAGCTACAGCGATGCCTTTCAGAACTGGCTGGACAGGAGAGTTCCGGGATTAAAAAGAGCTGCTAAGGGAAACTGTTACGGAACAGAGGGGATTGGTATAGTTTTCAACCGCCTCAGGAAACAGGGCGTTATGAGAAGTGAGATGCCGCGTATACTGGAAAGAGCCGATAAAGCGGTGCGAAGGGACAGCCCGCTCATGCTGGATCATCTCTGCTGCGGGAATATGTCAACAGTTGATTATTTCCTTGAAACCGGAGACAGAGAGGCCGCTGGGAAGCTCCTGAATGATGTTGTGAAGAGAAAAGATGAAAATGGATGTTACAAACTGGGATTACAAGGAGAAAAATCGAATAATAACGTTACGCTTTTCTTTGGATTGGCGGGAATAGGCTATGAGCTGATCCGCTTTACGGATCCGGAACTCTATGAAACTGTATTATAAAATATAAATTAAAGAGATCAAGCTAAAAAAAGTGT
>ONWK01000097.1 GCA_900321505.1 uncultured Eubacteriales bacterium | reverse complement strand
TTTTAAACAAAAGGCTGATCTTATCATGGAAAGAAAGATGGAGAAGATGGCTGCAAGAAAGGCGTGGGCGAAAAAGAAGCTGTATGTATGGAAGAAAGATAAGATAGAAGAAAAACTGGAATTGAAGGCAGAAGAGCTGGAAGCAAAGGAAGAAGAGCTGGAAGCAAGGGAAGAAGAGCTGGAAGCAAAGGAAGAAAAGCTGGAAGCAAAGGAAGAAAAGCTGGAAGCGAAGGAAGAAGAGCTGGAAGCGAAAAAAGATTAGGATCGGAGATAACAGAGGGGACGGTTTCCAACCGGCACGGAAGTAATCTGAGAATGAACTGAGATTGCTTTTGGACAGGCTGGAAACCGTCCCCTTTTTTAGTATCTGGGCTGTTATGATAGTTTTTCGATGGCGGCGTTGATACGTTTCAGGGATTCTTCCTTGCCGAGTATGGAAAGAAGCTCCGTAGCACCGCCGGGTGTAGCGGCCTTGCCGGAAAGGGCTGTACGAATGGGCCACATTACGAAGCCGGTCTTATATCCCTTTTCTGCGGCAAACTCCTGAAGTGTCGCAAATAAAGCGTCATTGCTGAAATCTTCGGCAACGGTGAGCAGCGGAAGGACTTCCTTCAGCAGTGTAAGGGACTTCTCCGGGTCGGTCTTCATTTTCTTATGGGTGTAGAGCTCAACACTGTATTCAGGTACTTCCTTCAGGAAATCCAGCTGCTCCAGGATATCGGGGAAGACCTCTATGCGGGACTGGACCATTTCGGCAAGCTTCTTCAGGTCGGAGCCTTCCGGTGCGGCCTCCTTAAGATAGGGGAGTGCTGCTTCGAAGAAGCTGTCGGGATCCAGCTTTTTCATATATTCGCCGTTCATCCATTTCAGTTTTGTCATATCAAGAACAGCGGGAGACTTTGACATGTTGTGATAGTTAAAGGCTTCTGCCAGTTCATCCAGCGAAAAGATCTCCCGGTTATCCTCGGGACACCAGCCCAGGAGGGCAACGAAATTAACGACCGCTTCCGTCAGGAAGCCCTGCTCCAGCAGGTCCTCAAAGGAGGAATGTCCGCTTCTTTTTGAGAGCTTGGCATGGGTCTCGTCGGTTATGAGCGGGCAGTGGATGTATACAGGGATATCCCAGCCGAAGGCCTCGTAGAGACGGTTGTACTTCGGAGCACTGGACAGATATTCATTTCCGCGGACAACGTGGGTGATCCCCATAAGGTGGTCATCTACAACATTTGCAAAATTGTATGTGGGATAACCGTCTGATTTGATGAGTATCATGTCATCAAGTTCCTCGTTCGGAACCGTAATATCACCGTAAAGCTCATCGGTGAAGGTGGTGGTTCCCTCAACGGGATTGTTCTGGCGTATAACGAAGGGAACGCCGCTCTTCAGTTTCTCTTCGACCTCTTCCTTTGAAAGCCCGAGGCAGTGCTTGTCATAGCGGAATACGGTCTTACCGTCTATCTCCTGTCCGAGAGTCTTTAAACGGCATTCGTCGCAGAAGCAGTAGTAAGCCTCGCCGCGCTCGATCAGTTTCTTTGCGTATTCCATATATATGCCGGCCTGCATACGTTCCGACTGAACGTAGGGCCCGACATCCCCGCCTTTATCCGGCCCTTCATCCCAGATGAGTCCGGTCTTCCGGAGTGTTCTGTAAATGATATCAACGGCGCCCTCAACCTCGCGTTCCTGATCGGTATCCTCGATCCTGAGGATAAAATCCCCTCCCTCGTGCTTGGCAATGAGATATGCATAAAGCGCGGTTCTGAGATTTCCCACATGCATGCGTCCTGTGGGGCTGGGTGCAAATCTTGTACGGATCCTGTTCATTATATTTTCCTCATTTCTGAAAGTGATGTCGCTATTTTACACCAAAGAGGAAAAAAGGGAAATGGTAAATCGATAAAAAGATTTTTTGTTTTCGGAATTGATTGAAAATATCTGCTGCATGTTGTATAATCCTGTAATGTATGACCGCATTGGTTTTTGCGGTTAGAAATGGAACGAAGGGAAGGTCAGCTTTATGAACTTCAGTGAAATGAGCTCTACAACGATCTTCAGCATCGCGCTTCTGGCGGTGCTTGTTATTTTGCTGATAGTCCTTGTTATCGTAACGATCAAGGTGCTTTCTAAGGGGAAAAAGGGTGATGACGAGTATACCGAGAGGCGTTATACATCACGAAGAAAAGATAAATATGATTCCGATGAGGAATATGACGACGAAGATGATGAAGAAGACGAGGAAGAGGATGAACGTGTGGTAGACAGGTCCGGGAAAGAACCTGAGGATGACTACCGGGAAGAAGACTCTGAAGATAACGGGGAAGAAGAGTATGATGAACCAAGTCGAGAGGCCGAAAGAAAGAACGATGTAGCCTCCGTCGTTGAAGCAGCTCTTCAGGCCAAGGCTAAGGCGGCAGAGTTCGAGGCCCGTGTGGCCAGGGAAAAGGCAAGAGTCGCCCTGGAAGAGGCTGAACTGGCAACCAAACGTGCCAGCGAGGCTGAGGCAGAGGCCAGAGCGGCATCCGGCCGTGATATTTCAGATGCTCAGGATGAGGAAGAAGAGGAAGAGTACGAAGAGGAAGTATCTGAGGAGGAATACGAAGAAGAACAGCCTGAAGAGGATTATGAAGAAGATTCCGAAGATTCCTATGAGGAGGAAGATACAACAGGGACTACTGATGAATTGAAATCCGGAGAGCCTGAGGAAACTGAAGAAGAGGTTGAGGAAGAAGCGGAGGAGGAACCCGAAGAGGAGCCTGATGAGGATGAAGAAGAGGCCCGGGAAAGCGCCGAGCCTGATGAAGATCTGATGAAGGCAAATACAAGGGTGGCCGATGCGGCGAAAATCGTTGAGGCGGTTAAACGAGCAAGAAGGGGTAAGCGTTTCAGTGAAGAACCGGTGAAGCAGGCTGAAGAAGAATCTGCGGAGCAGGCTGAAGAAGAACAGGCAGAACAGGCTGAAGAAGAACCTGCAGAGGAACAGGTTACCGCAGCGGAAGACAGTGCATTTGCCGATTCGGCATTTGCGATCCCGGCTGACAGTGAAGATAAAAAGAAGATCGATACCACATTTGACAGTGCATTTACCGATCCTGAACTGAATAAGGAGCCGGAGCCTCCGGTATATGAGGACAGTGCTTTCGGCAGTCAGGAACCGGATAAGGAAGAAGAGGAGGCTGTATCGCTTCAGGTGGCGGGTGAGACGATAACCGTTAATCCCGTAAATCAGGTAAATATACGTACAGTAAACTCAGTTGAGCCGGTGAATACGACAAATGAAGAGGCCGGCATCCACGATATGGCGGAAATGAACGACTTCCTTTCAGAAAATCCGATCCCCAGAAAGGAGAGGAGGAAGCTGAAGAAGAAGGATGCGATATTTGCCAAGAAGTTCGATTCCGATGCGCCGCGTATCAGGGGGGCAAAGTATCTGTGGTATAACAATCAGGATATCGAGGGTCTGAACAAGAAGGAAGATATATATTATCACTGTCATTATTTCAACGATCCAAGGGAGGCTGTGCTTCCGCTCGTGATAGAAATGTATGACTGCGCATTTGTCCGTACGGAGGAGATCCAGAGGATCGCCTATGGTATCAAGTATCAGAGCATGGGACTCAGGGAGATACTGACAGCAAAGGAGAATATCAGCTTTAACAGGAGCAAGGTGGAGAAGGATCCGACTGAGCAGGATATTCAGAAGATACGCGAGAAATGGTGCGATTATGTTGATAATTTCCTGCAGATCATAGAGATCCAGGCACCGGATGACATTCAGGATTATATTAAGGATCAGCTTTATGCTTATGGGGAGCATGACGTGGACACGCTGTTGTTCTGTCCTGATCCGGAGGATGATGAGGATTGATCATCACGAATTTTTATCGAGTAGGTGGGGGCGTTATAACCACACCTACTCGATTGAGTTATACAGGAGGAAAATGAAATGGAAGCATCGCTTCAGAAAATCAGAGAAGCAGTGGAAGCGCGGATAGCCGAATCGGTCTCACAGGAGGACCTGGAGGAGATCCGTCTGGCGATACTCGGAAAGAAGGGTGAACTGACCCAGATACTTAAGAGTATGAAGGATCTCAGCCCCGAGGAACGCCCGAAGATAGGTCAGCAGGTTAATGAAGTAAGAGCGATCCTGGAAGAGGCCCTTCAGGATAAAAGGGAGATTATCAAGCGTGCGCTCCTTACCGAAAAGCTGAAACGCGAGACCATAGACGTGACACTGCCCGGACAAAGGGCATTCAGAGGTCACAGACATCCCAACCAGATCGCGCTTGAGGATCTGGAAAGGGTATTTATCGGTATGGGTTACGAAGTTGTCGAGGGCCCCGAGGTTGAGTATGACCGGTATAACTTCGAACTTCTTAACATACCGGCCAATCATCCTGCAAAGGATGAGCAGGATACCTTTTACATTACCAAGGATATCCTTCTTCGTACACAGACATCTTCTGTTCAGGCACGTATCATGGAGCAGGGTAAGCTGCCTATCAAGATCATTTCTCCCGGACGTGTGTTCCGTTCCGATGAAGTCGATGCCACCCACAGCCCCTCCTTCCATCAGGTTGAAGGCCTTGTTGTAGGCAAGGATGTGACCATGGCCGATCTCAAGGGAACTCTTGATCAGTTTGCAAAGGAGTTCTTCGGACCGAATACAAAGACGAAGCTCCGTCCCCATCATTTCCCCTTTACCGAACCCTCCGCAGAAGTGGATGTGACCTGCTTCAAGTGCGGCGGCAAGGGCTGCAGCGTATGCAAGGGATCCGGATGGATCGAGATACTCGGCTGCGGCATGGTTCATCCGCATGTTCTTGAAATGTGCGGCATTGATCCTGAAGTATATTCGGGATTTGCGTTCGGTATCGGACTCGAACGCGTGACGCTGCTTAAATATGAGATCGATGACATGCGTCTTCTGTATGAAAATGATGTGCGGTTCCTGAACCAGTTCTAGACTATAGTTGGAGGAAATAAGAATGAATACACCCTTATCCTGGATCAGGGCTTATGTGCCTGATCTGGATGTGACACCTGAGGAGTTTGTTGAGAAGATCACCCTTTCCGGTTCACATGTGGAGAATTACAGGAAATTCAATAAAAATCTTGAAAAGATAGTTGTAGGCAGGATCCTTTCGATAGCGCCGCATCCGGATGCCGATAAGCTGGTGATCTGCCAGGTTGATGTTGGACAGGAGGCCCCCATACAGATCGTTACGGGCGCCCACAATATGAAGGAGGGAGATCTTGTCCCCACCGTGCTTGACGGGGGCAGGGTAGCCGGAGGCCATGACGGAGGAGAGCTTCCGCCTGACGGAATAAAGATCAAAAAGGGCAAGCTCCGCGGAGTGGAGTCCTTCGGAATGATGTGCGCCATCGAGGAGCTCGGATCCTCACGCGAGCTCTATCCCGAGGCACCGGAGGACGGCATATATGTCTTTCCGGAGGATGCAGGCGTAAAGCCGGGAGATGATGCGGTACATGCACTGGGTCTGGATGATACGGATGTGGAGTATGAGATCACATCCAACCGCGTTGACTGCTTCTCCATCATCGGAATGGCAAGAGAGGCAGCCGTTACATTTGACAAACCTCTTCATCTGCCCGAGGTTGTTGTTAAGGAGGAAGCTGAGGAGAAGACTGAGGACTATATCAGGGTTACAATTCAGGATCCTGAGCTCTGCAAGAGATATATTGCAAGAGTTGTGAAGGATATCAAGATAGGACCTTCTCCGAAATGGATGCAGCAGCGCCTTCGTTCCAGAGGCATCCGCGCCATTAATAATATCGTTGACATTACCAATTATGTGATGGAAGAGTATGGTCAGCCCATGCACGCTTTTGATCTTTCCACCATCGCAAAGGGAGAGATCATCGTACGCCGTGCTGCTGACGGTGATGTATTCAAAACTCTTGACGGCGTGGAGCGTAAGCTGGATAAGGATGTGCTCATGATCTGCGACGGTGAGAAGGAGGTTGCCATCGGCGGTATCATGGGCGGTGAGAATTCCATGGTCACTGAAAGCATGAATATGCTGCTTTTTGAAGCTGCATGCTTTGACGGAACAAATATCCGCCTTTCAGAGCGCCGTCTCGGTCTTCGTACGGATGCAGCAGGTAAATTTGAAAAGGGTCTGGACCCGAATCTTGCAGAAGAGGCTATAAACAGAGCCTGCCAGCTGATCGAGGAAATGGGCTGCGGCAAGGTTCTCAAGGGATCAGTGGATGTATATCCCTCACCTGTAGAACCCTGGACTCTGCCATTTGAACCTGAAAAGATGAATAAGCTGCTGGGACTATCGGTTTCAGAGAGAGATATGCTTTATTATTTCGAGGGACTGGGTCTTAAGTATGATGCCGGCACCCGGATGCTTACCATTCCCACCTACAGACAGGATCTTCGCTGCATGGCGGATCTTGCCGAAGAGGTTGCGAGATTTTACGGATATGACAAGATCCCGTCAACACTTACGACGGTTAACGCGGGTATAGGAGGCATTCCCTTCAACCAGCAGATCCAGCAGGTTGCAAGGACCGCAGTGGAAGCATACGGTTTTTCAGGGGGCATGAGCTATTCATTTGAAAGCCCGAAGGTATTCGATAAGCTTCTTCTGCCTGAGGATCATCCTCTCAGAGAAGCAATACGTATCAGCAATCCTCTCGGCGAGGATTTCAGCATCATGCGTACGACTCCGCTTTCAGGCATGCTTACTTCACTTGCACTTAACTATAACCGCAGGAACAGGAACGTGCGGCTGTATGAGCTCGGAAATGTGTATATTCCCCATGCCCTTCCTCTGACGGAGCTTCCCGATGAGAAGATGAAGCTCACATTGGGAATGTACGGCGAAGGAGATTTCTTT
>ONWK01000143.1 GCA_900321505.1 uncultured Eubacteriales bacterium | reverse complement strand
GATATACCGGTGAGATTAATTCAGAATATGGATTCCCTGGAAAAGGATGAATCCGAAAAGAAAGGAAATGACGGGGAGTTAACCAGAGCCGATTTTCTGACACCCGACGGTGTGCTGCACCGGGAACGTACCTCCGAGCGTTTCTTCGTGGATGCGAGATACATAGGTTCAGAACTTTTTGTACTTTTGGACGGGGATATTCCGGATGGCTTATTTGCTCCGGATTCCCGTATAAAGGCAGCGGTGGATGCGATCCATTTTACCGCAGGACAGAAGGCAAGGCTTCATTCCGCACTCATCATCAGGATCGTGGGAATGATGGTCATCTGGATGATCGTTGTGATACTTACCGTAAGGCTGACCAGGGACCGGGACAGGATAGTTTATCTGTATTCCGCATCGGAGGTTGCATTATTCCTTATCCTTTTTATCGCATTCTTTTTCATAAAAACCCAGTTACATAAGAATGAGATAAGGAATAATACGAAATTCGCGATGATGATCATGCAGGATGACATGAAGTATTACAGCGGCGTGGATTATGATGCGGAGAACTTCTTTGACAGTACCAAGTATTACAGACTGATGGACAGCCTGACGGATGTCCTGAATGAGAACGGGGAAACGGAAGTATTTCATGATGCCTTCATAATTCGGAAGAGCTCCGGAATGGTACTTGCTGACGCCAGAGGATATACGGGGATACACGCATCCTATCTGTATGGCGGAGATATGTCCACACTGATCGATGAGTTGAAGGAGGAATTGGGGACCGTATCGGTATCATTTGATCTGGAGGGAGTGGATTATACCGCCATCGCATATAGAAGCGAGAATCCTAATGATGACATTGCGCTGGTCGTGCTCTGTAAGGACAGATCAAGCTCTGAAAGCTACAAGGCGTCTGTAAGGGGGCTCGGAATACTCTTTATCGTGATATTCATAGTAGGCAGCATTGTTTTATTCATTGCGCTCTACCTGCAGCACATGGATCTGAAGAGGTTTTCGGTAGCACTGAAGGGGCTTGCCCTGGAGGATAAGAAGGTTGAATCTCCCAAGATCGTGGCGCGTGATATGCGGGAGCTGTGGCAGTGCTATGGTGAGCTGTCAAAGAAGATCGAACTGATCAACTATGAGAAGTACAGGATCTTTGAAGCATATTACAGATTTGCTCCCAAGGGCATAGAAAAGATCATGGGACGCGGATCCATATTCGATGTGGAAAACGGAGATGTGGCAACGGTACCCGGAGCGATCATCCTTCTTACAGTTGATAAGAGTATTGAATTTGAGAACAGAGTAAGAAGTCTTTCACGCCTTCTTTCAAATATGGAAAAATATGCTGCCCAGAACGATGCGATCCTTGTATCAAGGGATCAGTCATTATCAAATGTCAGGTTCCTTTTGCTGAAGGAAAAGAGCGATATGGTTTCGCAGATCGTGCAGTTTGTTCACAGCACCGAATTGATGGGGATGTCGGGGTCGGGATGGTCCGTGCTGATGTACAAGGATGTCCTTACATACGGCGTGGCCGGCTCCCGTATGCAGAGCCTTACCTATATAGATTCCGAGTATTCAAGAAAGCTTAATTCCTATGCGGCCTGGTTCAGAAAGCTGGGCGTGCCGCTTGTGGTAACGGACAGGATAATAAAGACCGAGGATGTCGGAGAGAAGAGATATATAGGCTGCGCAGGATTTGACGGAGAGGGTAATGAATTACATTTCTACGAGATACTGGATGCGTATCCTGCGGGAATACGGCAGGTTATGCTGATCAACAGGAAAAAATTCGAGGAAACGCTGGAGCTTTTCTACTCAAAGGATTTCTACCTGGCAAGAAACCAGTTTATGGATATCCTTAAGGATTGTCCGCAGGATGGTATCGCAAAATGGTATGTCTTTGAATGCGAGAGATACATGAACGATGATGCGGATATATCTAAGTCGCAGTACATACAGATCGGTGATCGGGATTAAAAAGAACGACAGGATGGAATAGGTTTTGTTAAGCGTATTATGGTCATCAATTAAATCAAAATTTTCGGCCATAGTGTCAAAGCTTCGCCTGTGGCTTAGCTGGGATTTCGTCAGGACCAGGATAATCGGCCGGATCCGGGATTTCTTCGTAGGGCTTTTCAGCGTAAAACCGAAGAACAAGGACGACTATTATACTGTATTCAAATGGATGATCAGCAAGAAACTGGCTTATCTGATCGTCATTATCATAGGGGTGGTCAGTATCTGGTATCTTGTAACCCAGCTGAAGCTGTTCTCCGGAAATTCGGAGGGCATACCGACATATTCTTACAATTCGATCATGCTCCGTTTTGCCGATAACAAGGTAAGGATCAAGGCAAAATCAGGGTATGTGGCCTATGAAGGTATGGTGAGCAAGGGATACTGCACGGGAGAAGGAACTCTCTTTTCCAAGACCGGAACCGTACTCTACACGGGTAACTTTGAAAAGAATCTCTTTGAGGGGGAAGGGACCCAGAATTTCGAGAGCGGCGTGATCCATTACAAAGGAACGTTCCATTCGAATCTTTATGAGGGCCAGGGATCTCTGTTCCGGGAGAACGGGACAAGAGAATATGAAGGCGGATTCTTTGAAGGTCTGAAGGAAGGTGAGGGGAAGCTCTATGATGCCGGCGGAAATCCGCTGTATGAAGGAAGCTTTGCTTCGGATGAGATCATTTACGGAGAACTGCTGGGCAAGACCCCGAAGGATATCAGGGCAAAATATTTCGGAAGCCAGATAATGTATGAGGAAAGTGAGGAGCTGGGGTCGGACGTGGTCATGCACCTTGAAGGTATCGATGCTCTTTACCTCGCACAGAGTGACGGCTCCGCGGCGGATGACAGCCTTAAGGCAGTAAATGTGATCGTGCTTTCGGACGTCTTCAGGACTGGAAGAACTGAGACCAGAGGGATCGAGGGGATCAAGGCTCTCATGGGAGATCCTGTGTATGAAGGATATTCCTCTGTGATACTTCCGGAGGCGGTCGCAATAAATGTACTGAATGACAGAAAGAGCACTTTGAAGGGCAAAGTCAATATTGATACCACAATGGTATATACGGATGATATTTCCGTAAGAAGCTTTGATCAGGATTACTCGGTATATATTTATACCTTCAGAAGAGGAGATCTCATGTACTCCTTTGTATGCAACGAACCCGGCAGCAACTTTGCTTTTTATGAGATACAGGATGGAGGAGCTAAATGATCCGGATGAAGAGGTGGAAAATGCGTATGATGAGCATTGCCCTTTGCGCGGCAATCCTGTTTTGCGTGCTTTTCGTATATCCTCCCGTCAGGGTTGAGGCTGCCGATAAACTCCTTACACTGAAAACAGCCGTGACACTGGCGCTGAAAAACAGCGATTCATATGAACTTGCTTTGATGAAGGTCGATTCAAAAAAGGCGGCAAGAGAGAGTGCCCTTAAGGCCATTAAGCTGAGGAAAAAGGATCTGTCCACCTTCCGCTGGAGTCCTCTGCTGAAACTGAAATTTCCGACAAAACCGAATTTTTCCGAGGCATCCGAGTTTCAGGTGAAGCCTGTGACTCTTGCAGGCGAGATCAGTATCGCAAAGAGAAATGTTCAGGATGTGGTATATCAGGTGACGGAAAAAGTGAACAATCTCTATGTGGAGATAGTCACACTTCAGGAGACGAATGCTTTTCACGAGCAGCAGTATCAGTCGCTGCTTGAAGGTATCGAGCATAACAAGGAACGACTGAAGATGGGAGAAGCCAGCCAGAGCGATATAGACCGGCAGCAGAAAAAGGCGGATACGCTGAACCAGACACTGGCCGGTGACAGAAGGACTCTGGAAGCGGACCTGAAAAAGCTGTCCACAATGATCGGACTGGATGTTACAACAGGATATACATTTGAAAAGCCTTATGTCGAGGCAACCATTGATAGATCCATGCTCCCTGCCCTGATCGAGTATACGGAAGACCGGGATGCAACTTATTACGAGGCGTGCATAACGGCGACTACGGCGCGGCTTGAACTGAATACGAATTACGGCCTGATAAAGTCGAAGTATCGTAAAGACATAAAAATGATCGCCAATTATGTGAATGATGCTCTGGGAGGAAGAAAGATCAGTTCCAGAGCCTTCAAGAACCAGTATAAAAAATTCCTTGATAAGGTAGACAGCTATTGGAAAGGGAAGAAGAGGATCTGTCTCTTTATAAAGATACCCAGGATATGGATGAAGGGTTCACTGGACGGAACAAGATATATCCAGGATGATCCGTATATACTCTATCAGAATGTTCTGGATTATATCTCGGCACGGAAGGATGAGCAATCCGCAAAGGCGGAACTGGATCAGAATGTTGAGGATTCATTCAACAATTACATCAACATCCGGAGTACATATCAGAAGTATCTCTCGGACATAGAGGAAGAGGGACAAAGGATCAAGGAGTACGAAGTCAAGAACCGCATGGGATACCTTTCTCTTGAGGAGTATGAGGATGCGGTTGATGCATACGAAGAGCTTCAGAATTCGATGTTTGAGACCATGAAGATGTATACCCAGACGCTTTATTCCTTCGACAGGCTGACCTGCGGCGGAGTCAGCGCGCTTCTTTCGGGAACGGACGCGGATCTTCAGGTGGCTGAGGCGGGAGAGAGCTACGTTGAGAGAAATGAGGATGAGGTGCAGTATTTCCTTACACCCATCGTTCAGAGAGAGCTCTTTGAGCTGAATCTGTACATCCCGGAGAATTTCCCCATCGAGATCACACATTTTGAACTCTGGTGTGATGAAACCAGGATCGGGGAAAGAACTGAGGCGGATAAGTCGCTGAGGCATCTGACCCTGACTAAGGATAACGTGGAAACAGTACGGATACGTCTCTACAACGGCGATGAATTCATAGATGACTGTGAGATCGATCCGGGTTCGGAAAGCGGTATCCTGAGCATAGTAACAGCCATGAACATCAATAAAGAGGAAACAGGTGTCATCGGTTCATATCTGACAACGACCAGCGACGTGACCGGGTTAATGTCAATAAAATTTTCACCGTTGGAAAGCGAGGGTATATTTTACTACCGTGTACTCGCAGAGAACGGAAAAGCTCTCGGCAGTTCCGAAAAAACGGAGATCGGTGAGGAGTTCAGGCATCTTGGACTTGTTTCATCGGATCTCGACAAGCTTACGATAGAATTCTACGGAGAAGCGGGCATGCTTCTGTACACCGGCTTTTTGGATGTCGGAAGCGGAAAACTTAAAAAAGGTATAACGGAATGAAAAAGAAAAGGAAAAACGGAAAGAGAAGGTTAATAGGGTATACTCTGGTGGCAGCCCTTACACTGGCACTCTGTTTTTCCTGTGTCGGAGACAGGGCAAGCGCTCTGCTCAATGAGGAAGACCTCGTAAGGTATTCGGTATATGCGGCAAGAAATAACATAGAGGTTTCCACTTTGTTCATAGGAACCTATCTGATCAATATGAATGCCCTTACGGATGAGCTGTATGAGAAGGCCATGGACTCCGCGAGTGATACCGATCAGATGAATATTTTCTATAAATCCGAAGTTGGGGACGGACTCTGGTATGATGTTACGGATGCTGAATCTCTGAATGATATCATGAATAACGCGCTCGCTGTTTCGGAAAGCGATCTAGCGGATCTTTTTGTCCGGTACTATGTTGGCTCGAACGGCGTGATGATAGATGTGCTGGACGGGAGAGAGGTTAATCCCTTCGATGTCCCGAATCCTTATGACCTGACAAAGCTGCCTGAGCTGGAGCCGTTATGGACTCAGTATACAAATTCAGCTGCGGTTAATTCGGTGTCGCAGGATGATTACCTGAAAAGCAGAAACTCCGAGACTACGGGTAATAAGAGAGTGGATGTCTATACTTATCAGCTCATGTCTGCCTTTTTCGAGATGGACCTTAGAGATTCGGATACGGACGCGTTTGATGCGGATCTCAGGCGGCTTTATGAGGCATACAAGTCGCTGAAAAATGACAAAAAGGACGCTGAGGCGGATATCGTTTACTCTCTTATGGCCAGTGTGGATGCCGCAAGACGCAGTATAGTCATGAATAAGCTGGCCATGATAGACGATAATGCACTGGCAGCTCTGTATGACCTGGAATCCGGAAAATATTACACTACTTCAGGTAATTTCAAAAGTCCGTATGATCTGGACGATATAAATACCCGGACAGATCCGGACTACATGATACATCTGAAAGAGTCTCTTATGGATGTGAACGGTAAGAAGCTCAAGACTGACGGGGAAGTGGTATTTCAGGGTGATCAGAGTGTCCTTTCAGCCATAGGCGACTGCATGGAGAACTGCCAGGAATCCTATTATGATCTGGATGCCAAAGCACTGGCTGATGCGGAAACGGTACTTGGACATGCCCAGTATTCCTTCTCCAGACAGGTGATCGACGAGATAACGCCGGCGGGTCAGAGTAATTCCATCACCTATCTCAGGGATGTTAATAACATTACGGAAAATATAGTCAAGAACCCGGAAAGCGAGGTATATCTGCTTGACCGGTCGCTTCTGAATCTGGCGGAATCCAGATATGAAGAGGCGGTAGGCGAAGGAGCCTCATCGGAGTATAACCGGCAGATAGCCAGAGGAGCTTCGGCCGCAACAGCGGAAAATGCGCTTAATACCCAGATGGATGAGCTTGAGGCAAAGAGATCGGAGCTGGAATTCCTGATCGATGCCTACAAGATGCGTGTAAGCGCTTCGGACGGATTACTGTATGTAAAGGGATGTGTATCCTGGACCACAGATCTGTATCAGCTGATCAAAAATGATGATTTCCGTTCAAGGGCGAACGGTTCCGTTGACAGTCATCTCAGCTGGCTCAGTGAAAAAACCGAAGAGATCCGCCAGTCAGATGAGAGTCTGAAGTCAGAACTGGATAAACTCTATGACAAGAAGGCGGAACTCCAGAGGAAGAGAGATCAGGAGCTGGATAACAATAATCTGTCGGCCGCGAAGAGATATGATGAAAAGATCGCGGCAGTGGACAGGGATATCGCAGATGCTGCTGCCAGACTCGGAAAGAGCGCAGATTCGGAGCTGGCCAACAAACTTCTGAATGAAGCGCTTGAAGAGCTTGCCGAGAATCCGAATGCTGACGTTACGAATGCCATAGCAGCCATGAACGGGCTGCAGGCATATGACGCGCTTGAAACTTTATATGCAAGACTGGATGAGGCAGGAAACAATTCAGGGTCCGAATACAGGACAGGCGAGTCGGCGGATGAGCAGAGAGCAAATAAGATCCTGAATGATGCCTTAAAGGAACTTGCAACAAATCCGGATGCGGATGTCTCCGACGCGATCTCGGCGCTCCATGGTATGGGAGCGGATGATACCCTGGACAGGCTGTTTGACAAGCTTGATGAACTTGGTAACAGTTCGGGTGCGGAATACAGACCGGGCAGCCAGCTCATAGGTGAAATGGCCGATCAGTCGCTGGAGGATGCGCTTTCAAAGCTTGATAGTGATCCGGATGCGGATATGTCCGGTGCGGTAGCTCTTCTCAAGGGACTGGGAGATAAGGACGGCCTCAGTGAGCTTCTGGCAAAGATGAATGAACTCGGAAATGATTCGGCTTCGGGTCTCACGTCGGCTCTGGATTCCGTCGGGCAGATGGCGGATAAGGTATCGGAAGGAGCGATAGACAGGCTGTCACAGAATCCGGACGCGGATGTGTCTTCCGACATGGCGCTTCTTAAAGCTATGGGTTCGGATGATGCCTTTGATAAGCTCTGTGACAAACTGGATGAAGCAGGTAATGATTCAGGCGGGGAATACAGGTCGGATGATTTCTCTTCGGCTGAACTGGCGGATAAGATCCTTAACGACGCGCTTTCGAAGCTTTTACAGGATTCCGGTGCGGATGTATCAAATGAGGCAGCGGCATTGAGTACGATGGCTTCGGGCGGATCATCATCGGGCGGATCGTCGTCCGGCGGATCATCATCGGGCGGCTCATCGTCCGGCGGCTCATCGTCCGGTGGATCGTCATCCGGCGGTTCATCATCCGTTGATCCGGAAGGCGCAAAGAAAGCAAAAGAAAACCTGGATGAATTATATAAAAAGCTGGATGAGCTTGGAAATGATACGGCTTCGGAGTTCATGACAGCCGAAAATACCGCCAATCTGATGGCAGGAAAGATAGCGGATGAGGCAGTGGACAAACTGTCACAGGATCCGGATGCGGATGTGTCTTCCGATGTGGCGCTGCTGGAAGCACTGGGTTCGGAAGATGCTTTAAACAAGCTCAGTGACAAGCTGGATGAAACAGGCAATGATTCGGGTGACGAATACATGTCGGATGATTATTCATGGGCCGACATGGCTGATAAGATACTGGAGGACGCACTTGCGAAGCTCTCACAGGATTCCAAAGCGGATGTTTCGGATCATGCAGTAGCATTAAGTATTATGGCATCCGGCGGCTCGCAGGGCGGTTCCCAGGGTGGCTCGCAGGGTGGCTCGCAGGGCGGTTCCCAGGGTGGATCATCATCGGGCGGTAAGTCTCCGATCGATCAGAAAGGCATTGACAAAGCAAAGGAAGATCTGGACGAATTATTAAAACAGCTGAATACGCTGGGGAATAATTCAGGGGACGCAATTCCCGCAGATGATAAGGGTTCTTCTGATGATGAGATCGCCGAAAAGATACTGGAGGATGCGCTGGCTGAGCTTGAAGCCGATCCTAAGGCAGACGTTACTGCAGCCGTAGCAGCCCTCAGTAATATGAAAGCAAGGAGTGAACTCGACCGGCTTGATGAGAAGCTGGATGAGCTGGATAATAATTCAGGGGCATCGATGCGGCCGGAAAGCGGATCGGGTTCGGGAAGCGGATCGGGCTCGGGAAGCGGATCGGGTTC
>ONWK01000145.1 GCA_900321505.1 uncultured Eubacteriales bacterium | reverse complement strand
TCAAATTGATGATGCGGAGGAGAAGAAGACGGATGATCCGGTGGATCAGGCATTTAAGAACATACCCAAACAGGATACAAGCTATACCTATTACATGGCATGGTCTACTGCAAAGGGAAGGACGCTGGCATCCATAAAGGCCACATTTGCCTCACGGATGTCGGTTTTCAATCTTGAATCGTTAAAGGCACTGACATACCATGATGAGATCAACATACTGGATCTTGCCACCGGAAAGGTTGCGATCTTTATGGTGATCCCGGATAACAATTCGGTCTATAACTTTCTTGCCGGAACACTTTACACGCAAATGTTCCAGCAACTGTATGATTATGCTGACCACGTCGCATACGGCGCACTACCTCATCACGTACGATTCTTTATGGATGAATTTGCCAATATCTCACTTCCAAATGACTATCAGAAGATCCTTTCCACCAGCCGGTCCAGGAATGTTTCTTTTGTAATCGTGCTTCAGGATAAACAGCAGATCGAGGCAATATTTGAGAAATACTACCGTACGATCTACGGAAACTGTGCCTGGCAGTTGTTCCTTGGATCCCTTGAACTGGAGACATGTAAGTATTATTCAGAACTTTTGGGAAAGGAGACCATTGTTGCCTATACAACATCAAAGAATCTTGGAAGACAGGGGGGATCCACACGGCAGGAACAGCTTATTGAAAGAGAATTGATGAAGCCGGATGAAATAAGATCTCTCCCGAAGAAAGACTGTATCCTTATCACTCCTTACAATGGAGTGGTTTATGATAAAAAATACAATCTGAAGACACATCCTTTCTATGACAGGATTAGCGACAGCAAGGGATCAAAACCCTATCTCTGGGGAGAAGCTGAATTATCCGTCGGAAAGATACTGTTCATGCCGCGGGATTATGCGGGAAAGCTGACACCGCTTCCCAAACCCGGTGGCATTTTGATGAGTAATGAAGAACTGGATGCGATAGCATAAAAAAGAAAAAAGGAGTTTATAACCATGTTAAGCAAACTGAAGATGTTTCTCATTGCGGCAGTCCTGATAGGGGCTGCTGTTATTTTGCCAAAAATGACCGCTCAGGCGGAAACATTGCAGCCGAAGATTTATCAGACATTGGAAAGCAGGAGTGATAAAGAGGATGATACCATTACAGCAACTGTTACCCCGACATTTATCAGGGATATTGCAGATGGTGTCGGTGTTAACGGTTCGTCCGGAGTAACTGAACTGGATAATGCAGCGCAGCGTACCAATACGCTGATCAACTGGATCTGCGGATGGGTCGGCGGCATCATGGCTCTTTTTGGATTTATCTGGGCAGCCATGAATCAGGCCGGACATAACACTGAGTCCAGAAATATGGGTATCATTGTAGCGGTTGTCGGTATCATCATAGCATTTGCGCCAAAGATCGTTAACTTCATCCTTGGCTAAAGGAGGTGGCTGAATGATACTGGACATCTTTTCCGCAGCCATCCAGTTCTTCTGTGAAAAGATGGATAAGCTACTTATGCTGCTTACCGCGGACCTTACCACATATCAGGGAGGTGCGATTTGGAACGCTGTGGAAAATGTATATACCGCGCTTCTTGCAATCGGACTTACGCTGGCAGGCATTTTTATCTGGTTCGGTCTGTTGCAGTCGATGGATCGTTATGCGGAACTGAGGAGACCGTCGGTATGGATCAGGTTTCTGGTAGAGATAATACTTATCAATGCGATCATGTACTATGGGAAAGATCTGCTCCTTACCATGGTAAAGGTGGGACAGGGAGTAGCCAGAAAAATGATGGAAGTATGCGGAATGATCACCGCTGACGGCACATCGATATTTCATATCACCATACCTGAAGGGCTGAATACCGCGATTGACAGTATGAGCTTAACGAAGGAGATAGGACTCTTTATCGTAGTGATCTTTGCATCTCTATGGATCGTCGTCTCCACCTGTGGAGTGCTGCTTACCGTATATGGAAGACTTTTCAATCTGTATCTCCTGATTGCCATATCGCCCCTGCCGGTTGCATCGGCCATCGGAAAACCTACAAGATTTGTATCCTACAACTTCCTGAAGACATTTCTTTCAGTCGTAATGGAAGCATTGGTAATGGTGCTAGTACTGTATCTTTTTGAAGCATTTTTCACATCCGGCTTCAACGTGGAATTGGAGCCTTATGTGATCGAATCAGGAAACTGGTTCCACAGTACGACAACAGCGCCCGTCATAGACGGACAGGTAGTGACCACGACCGCATCTGAGGTTGTATTCAAATATATGGCGGAGATCAGCTTCCTTTTCCTTATGCTTTTTGGAATGTTAAAGGGAACGGATAAGCTGGTGAACCGAATATTCGGAATTTAGATAATAAAGGAATCATTTGAGGAGGATCAAAATGGACGCTATTAAGATCAATCCGGAGCTCAGTAAGATCACGGAGAAACTCTTTTTGGGCCTTGAACTGTGGCAGATCGGAAATCTGCTGCTTGCGCTTGCAATATCAGTTTCCATGGTATTGCTGCTGCCGGATCTGGGTTTCATAAAAGGAATACTGACCGCCGTGCCGGCATTTCCCTTTGTTTTCATATCTATCAAACCAATCTATGGTCTGAAGGGTTTGCAACTTGGGACGGCGATATTTTACAGCCTTTGGAACAGCAAACCCCTCAGGTATGAAGCATCGGGCTGGAGAGGAGTGAACAATAATTGCTGAGCGATAAGAACAGGCACTATATGGAACCTGCGCGGAAGGTAAGGACGATACAGCAGTCGATGCCGCCCGGGAAGCTGTATGCATCAGGAATGATGAAGATTGGAAGATATTATTCCGCCACCTACCGGTTGAAGGATGTCGACTTTCTGACCAACTCAGCAGAGGATC
>ONWK01000003.1 GCA_900321505.1 uncultured Eubacteriales bacterium | reverse complement strand
TGCGAACAGCAGCGATGACGCTTACACTGGGACTTCTTCTTACCGGCTGCGGGGAGTCGGATAAGGAAACCATAACAGGACAGAAAGAGGAACCCGCGACCGTAATGGCGAATGCTGTGAACCTGGCGGAGGGGATAACGCAGAAGGAAGTGACACCTGTCAACATGCAGGATCCCCATAGAAAAGCTCTGTCAGAAGGCGCAGTGAAGCTGCTGCAGAAGACCATGGAGACTGAAGGAAATCCGGATGGTAACTATCTGATCAGCCCATTTTCACTGCAGATGGCCTTTGGCATGCTGACCACGGGCGCAGAGGACGGAAGCGAGACTGAGAAGGAGCTGATGGAGCTGCTGCTTCCCGGTGAGAATGCCACGTCGCAGGAACTGAACGAGGAAATGGCTGCCCTTGCCGGACGCATGCGGAATGCTTCCGGTGTGGAATGGAATGTAGCTGATTCCATCTGGGTGAAAAAGGACGGAGATACGAAGCTGAGAGAGAGCTACATTTCCGATGTGATAAGCTATTATCAGGCAGAGCTCTATGCAGCACCCTTTGATGAAAGCACGGTGAAGGAGATCAACGCATGGGTGAAGGATAATACAAAGGAGAGGATTCCGGAGATCCTGAACCAGCTTGACCCGCAGGCGTCACTGGTACTGATAAATGCGCTTGCTTTTGACGGAACGTGGGCGAAATCGTATGAAGATTACCAGGTAAAGAAGAATAAAGATTTCACGAATGCTGACGGAACGAAGACGAAGGCGACCATGCTGTATGGCGACGAGAACGGCTATGTACAGATCGCCGGAGGAAAAGGCTTCCTCAAATGGTATAAGGACGGAAATTATGCATTTCTGGGACTTCTTCCCCCGGAGGGAGTTTCAACGGAGGATTATCTGAAGAAAATCCTGGCAGGTGATGAAAACCTGGCAGATGCGATCAGGAATGCAGATTATGAGCCGACGCTGGAGGTTGTTTTCCCGGAATTCAAGGCAGAATACGGCGCCAATATGAATGAGATCCTGCAGGCGCTGGGCGTGAAGAAGGCCTACAGCCCTGATGCGGAATTCGGGAAAATGATCACGGAAGACAGTGAACGGATCGCAGTGGATCAGGTGATCCATAAAACCATGATCGAGGTGGACCGCACCGGTACAAAGGCCGCCGCAGCTACGGCCATCACTGCCACGGAAGCATCCATCATGGATTCGGAGCGCATCCAGATCGAACTTGACCGCCCATTTATATACGGGATAATTGATATGACCACCGGCGTCCCGATCTTCCTGGGGGCGCAGAATACGATGAAAACAGATACAGAGGGTACAGAAATCAGTACGGAAAACAACACCGAAGCCGGTACAGAAACCGGTTCAGAAAACAATACCGAAGCCACCGGAATGGATGTCGAAAGCTATAGGCAGTTAACAGGTTATATAGATGATAAAACGGTTGAAAAATATTGCTGTACCTTGACCTTCGAGAATCCTGAGGACAGGGTTATCACTTTCTCGCCGGATGAGTATGTTATTGAAGCGTGGAAGGATGACCAATGGATCAGTGTTCCTTTATTAAGGGGAATACGCTCTTCAGGCCTGACCCAGTCGAATGTCCAGCCGGGGAAAAAGGTTCAGGAAAATATTAACTGGATTTCGGAATATGGTGAGCTTTCTCCCGGAAAATATCGAATGATAATATCTGCAACATATGATGAAACAAATGAAACTGCCGGGATGATCGTGGCTGAATTTAAAATAGAGGATAAGGAGGAAACCGGAATAATAGGGTTAATCACCGGAGATCTGTACGATCCTGCTGTTTATGCCCGGGAGATTCCGGAATTCGGTATCCGTATGGATGTGGAAAACCCCAATGCCAACGGCTGTGATCTGAAATTCACCTATACCGAAAATGAGCAGACCGGTCATGTCGAATTCATGGTGGGTGAAGGGTATTATTTCCAGAAATGGGAAGGAGACCATTGGGGCAGACTGCTTACCAATTACTCATACGGTGTTGTGGATGTGGGCTACGGTGTTCCGACAACCAGGCCGGTTCGCTGGAATGAACTCTTTGGCGAGCAGAGCCCCGGAATCTATCGGATCATAACACCAGTGGTCGCTAATCGGCTTCTCGGAGCATACAAAATATTTTATCTCTCCAATGTATTTTTGATCGAGCAAAACACGGCAGAAGATACTTTCGGTAAAGTTTACAGCATCCTTTGGGGAGATGAGGAAAATGAGTTGAGCCGGGCATTGCTTCCGTATTATGGAGGAAGCTACATTAATGACGGGCACTATACGATATGCTTCAGATCTGATGTCCCGGCTGGAAAAATCGAAGAATTACGCGGTGAAATGATAAAGGCCGGTGTATCTGAACAAACCTTCAGTGTTTGCATGGTGGATTATTCAGAGGAAGATCTGAAAAAGCAGATGGAGGATTTCTGGCAGTTCCGCACGCAAAAGGAAAAAGAGGGTGCTGAGTGGGCGAAGCTGATATATGGCTCAGGAGTTGACACTGAACATAATGATATCAATATTGATGTGGATGAGAGCCTGGATATAGATTCTTATCCTGAATTGAAAGAAAAACTCAGCACGATCAAGTGCAGGATCAATCAGATGAATTCGGCTCCGCGTACGGAGGATTAGAAGTCAGAATTTAGAGGGCAAATTCCTTTCGTATTAAACTGTACCCTGGAAAATGGACTAATCATTGGGTCAATTATGTTTTTGATTTTGGTTAAATCGGGCGGCGTGGAAATATACCACTCCGCCCGAAACGATTGTTACTCGATATTTCGTACAATTCCTGAGAACAGAACCGATCCATCGGGACCTGTGATCACAAACATAAAGGGACGGTTCAGGTTGAATTCCAGGCGCTCATTTACAATGCTTTCTTCTGCTACAACGATTGCGGTATAGGCAGTACCGATAACACCATGTTCGTCGATTTCTACCATTGCCGCATGGTCGGCCTTGTCAAGGAAGGTTTCATGCTGTTCATCGGTGATGGGAGTGAAGTCGGCTTTCGTA
>ONWK01000386.1 GCA_900321505.1 uncultured Eubacteriales bacterium | reverse complement strand
CTCCCGCAGAATGACGAAGATGCCGCCGTCGTGAACGGCGCAGATGATATTCTTCCTGATACTGAGCCGGAGGAATATCCGGACTCTGCGCCTTCTCAGAATGACGCCGGGGATGAAACTCACAACATATAGTATAAAAAAAGAGAAAAAACACAATCTCTTGTTTACAGAGCCTGATATATGACTTATAATATTATAGATTGACATTTCTTTACTGTAATATATCGGAGAGGGGTACATAATGAATAAGTTAAAGGAAATGGACGGAAAAACTCTGGGGCTCCTTGCGGCTGTGGTCATTGCGGTCATGGGACTGATCGGTGTCCTTACGGAGAGCAAAGCTGTCGGCATCGTCATGCTGATACTGCAGGCGTGTATAGTATTCTTCCTGCTTTTCCAGCTGAAGGCGGATGATAAGGGCGGTTCAAAGAATGACAAATACCGTAAGCTTTTCATGAATCTTCCCATAGGTTTTGCCCAGGCGAAGATCATTTCAGATGCTACCGGGCAGGTTACAGGTTACCAGATGGTAGATGCAAATGAAACCTTCGGAGCATATTTCAATCTGGACCGTTCGGATTATCAGGACCGCATAATAGGTGAGAGCCACCTTGAAGTTCTTCAGGATATCAATGCATGGTTCCGTGCATATAACACCTCCGGTACCAAGGAAGGTGATCTTATGGATGTTGAGATCACCATGGAGAAGCTGGGCAAGGTATTCAACACCGTTATGTACAAGTCCGAGGCTGACCACATCAACATGGTTGTAATCGATGTGACCAACCAGAAGGAGACTGAGCTCAAGCTGTCAAAGGCCATCGAGGATGCAAATGCCGCATATCGTACGCAGGCTGAGTTCCTCGCAAATATGAGCCATGAGATCCGCACACCTATCAACGGTATCCTTGGTATGATCCAGCTTACACTTATGGCCGATGATCTTCAGGCCGATTACCGTGATAACCTGATAACCGCAAAGAACTGCGCGGATAACCTGCTCCGTCTGATCAATGATATTCTGGATATCAGTAAGCTGGAGGCAGGAAAGTACAAGATCAAGGAAGAGATCACGGATATCAGGGCAGCTATCGAAGAAACCGTTGCGGCACATGTACCTGCCGCCGATTCAAAGAATATTTCGCTTGACCTTAACTTCGGCAATAATATACCGAAGCTTGTAAGAGCGGACGGACAGAGAATACAGCAGGTTCTGAACTGCCTGCTTTCCAACGCCATCAAGTTCACCTCCGAGGGCGGCGTGCGTGTTAAGATCGCGGCTATCGACGATACTGCAGAGAGAGTGACACTCCGTATGGCTGTTGCAGATACAGGTATCGGTATATCCGAGGCCAACATGAGCAAGCTCTTTATCCGTTTCTCACAGGTTGACGGTTCCGATACGCGGCGTTATGGCGGCTCGGGTCTCGGACTTGTCATCTCAAAACAGATCACGGAGCTTATGGGCGGTACCATTTCCGTACAGAGTAAGGAAGGCATCGGATCCACATTTATCGCCGAGATCCCGCTGAAGATAGTTAAGGCTGCCGAGGTTGACGCAAAGGAGAAGCAGAAGGAAAAGCAGGATGCTGCCATCTACTCCATCAACAGCGCCAACGGAAAGCATGCACGTATCCTTGTGGCTGAGGACGAGCCGGTCAATCAGCAGGTTATCGGAAAGCTGCTGGGTATGGCAGGCTTCTCCTATGATATCGCGGAGAACGGCGAAAAGGCTGTTGAACTCTTCAGGAAGAAGAGGTATGACGCGGCGCTCTTTGATGTGCAGATGCCGATAATGGACGGTATCGCAGCTACTCAGGAGATCCGTAAGATCGAGAAGTCCGAGCATCGCCAGCGCCTGCCGATCATCGCAGTTACAGCCCGAGCTATGTTCGGTGATAAGGAAAGGATCATTGAAAACCAGCTGGATGATTATATCGCGAAACCGTATAATCTGAACGTGGTTGTGGATACGCTGAACAAGTATATACAGAAATAAGATATTTCATCCTGAGCGAAGCGAAGGGTCCTGTCGGGCAGCACAGACAACCACGGGATTCTTCGCTTCACTAAGATATACAGTTAAAACAGGGGGGTTGAATAAATGAATATCCGTCGTGCCGAAGAAAAAGATCTGCCGGAGATAAACGAGCTCCTGGACCAGGTTGATCTGATCCATCATCTGGGCCGTCCCGACCTTTTCAAAAGAGGCAGGAAATATGATGACGAACAGCTGATCGCGCTTTTCAAAAATGATATACGTCCGGTTTATGTGGCGGTGGATGAAAATGACAAAGTCATGGGGTATGCCTTCTGCATTTTTGTAGAGCATCCCGGAAGTCCCATACTTACGAAGATCAAAACCCTTTATGTTGACGATCTCTGCGTCTATGAACATCTGAGGGGAAAGGGCATCGGCCATGCGCTCTATCAGCATGTCCTTCAGGTTGCCAGGGATAACGGCTGCTATAATGTGACCCTGAATGTCTGGGAATGCAATCCCGAGGCTAAGAAGTTTTATGAAGAATGCGGCATGGTACCGCAGAAGCACGGGATGGAGACAATATTGTAGAAAAAAGGTGGAAAGCATCCTCGT
>ONWK01000151.1 GCA_900321505.1 uncultured Eubacteriales bacterium | reverse complement strand
CAAGTCAGCTCCAGGTACGATGATTCACACCCTTGTGAAAAAACTGAAGCCTTATCTGGCAGCTGAACAGTGATATTACATTCCTGTCAATGTCTATGGGAAAGGGGGCTCGGAAGTATGGAAAACCTTATAAATGCTGGAAAGCTGGATGAGATGCCACTGACACAGATGGTCCAGCAAAACAGCGCAAATGTGTCCAGTGAAACAGTCCAAATGTGTCCAGTGATGCCATGAAATGCGGTTTGTGAAAAATAACTTCCTGTCAATAATGATCAGTAAAAAAGACGGTTGACAGGAATAAATTTTTCAAATATAATTCGTAAAAGTGAACTAAACAATAAAAAAGAAGTATCCATTAGAAACTTGTTGAATGATATGAAGGTAACTATGTTAGTGACTATATTGGTGCCTATGCAAGTGCTAATGCTGATACGTATGACCTCTATACTACAGGTACAATGACAACATGTCATGCGGAGATTATAATTTTCAGGGAGTATTTTGATTGCGATTAAAACGATAATTACTGGAGGAATTGATAATGAGAAAATTAGCAAGTATACAGAGAGTATGGAAGACAGAAGCGATAGAGGGCGCTGACCGGATCGAGTTGGCATATGTTCTTGGTTGGAAGTGCGTTGTGAATAAAGGCCAGTTTAAGCCGATGGATCTGGCTGTTTATTTCGAGATCGACAGTTTCTTGCCAATCCGTCCCGAATTCGAGTTTATGCGTGCATCCAGTTATCGGAAGACAGATCTTATGGGGGAGGGATTCCGGTTACGTACTATGAAATTCCGAGGACAGATTTCTCAGGGGCTACTTCTCCCTGTCAGAGATTTCCCAGAGATTCCGGCCGATGCTGAGTTGGGAGCGGATGTAACAGAGCTGCTTCAGGTAAGAAAGTGGGAGATCGAGGAGAAAGCAACAACAGGAGGAACTGTTATCGGAACTCTTCCGATAGATGTTCCTCATACCGATGAGACGAGAGTGCAGGCAGAACCGGATCTGATCGGAGATTTCGCCGGATTGGAGTACTACATCAGCACCAAAATGGATGGTTCTTCCCATTCCATTTCCCTGGATGAAGATGGGTTCCATGTGACCGGCCACAACTACGAATACAGGGACGACGGTAAGAGTGCCTTTTATGAGCTTGTGAAGCGTGATGGCATTGAAGACAAGGTTCGCCGGTTCTATGAAAGCGAAGGGTTCAAGGTGTTAACAATTCAGGGAGAACTCTGCGCTCCAGGCATTCAGCAGAATAGGCTGAAGCTTACCCGGCCGGAGTGGTATGTGTTCACAATCCGTGTGGATGGAAATCGCGTTGGTCTGAAGCGGATGCAGGAAATCTGCAAGACACTGGAACTGGAGATGGTACCCGTTGAGGAGGTTGGAACTGATCTTCCGGCGAAATATCCGACTGTGGAAGCATTACTTGAAAGGGCGGACGGAAACTACCCGAATGGTGGAAAGAAAGAGGGAATCGTTATCCGTCCCACAGAACCGATTTACTGTGAAAGAATCAGCACTGATCTGTCCATGAAGGTTGTAAGCAACAAATACCTTCTGAAGAATGAAGGGTGAGGAGAGCAATGATTTCGACATTGTACAAGCCGTTTCAGCATTGGTCTGAAGGCGGGAGTATTTTTATCCTGTCGGATACTCATTTCGCGGATGCTGACTGCAAGCTGATGGATCCGGACTGGATCAAACCGGAGGAGCAGATTGAGATCATCAACAATGTGGTAGGCAAAGGGGATACATTTGTCTGCCTGGGAGATGTGGGTAAACCGAAGTATGTGCCGATGATCCGGGCAAGACGAAAAATCCTGCTTCTGGGGAACCATGATGCCCGGGGAGCATATAAGGGTTTGTTCAGCGAGATATATGCAGGTCCACTGTTTATCTCTGATAGGATACTACTGTCCCATGAGCCGGTGTACGGGCTCCCCTGGTGCCTTAATATTCATGGACATGATCATAACGGGATGGAAGCCTATTCCGAAGGCTGTAAGCACATCAACCTGGCGGCGAATGTATGCGGATATACGCCGGTGAACCTTGGAAAACTGATCAAGGATGGTATCCTGTCGGATATTGAGAGCATTCACCGGATGACGATTGACCGTGCGGCACAGAAAAAGAAGGATGCCATTGAGATTGACAAAACATCTAATGCTTAACGTAATAAGTTGGTTTTAAAATGTAACCGACTGATATTTTGAGGGGTTGATGATTATGAGAGTGCTTGTAATTCCCGATATACATCTGAAGACATGGATATTTGATCGGGCTGAAGCTATTCTGAAGGACGGGAAAGCGGACAGGGTGGTCTGTCTCATGGATATCGCCGATGACTGGAATATGGGTTATCAGATTGGCATGTACGAAGCTGTGTATGATCGTGCCATAGAGTTTGCAAATTCATTCTCTGATACGCTTTGGTGCTATGGCAACCATGATGTGAGCTATCTTTGGGGCAGGCTGGAATCCGGATACTCGCCTTATGCGGAGCGGACAGTCATTTCAAAGCTTGAGATACTGAGACGGTCACTCCGACATGAATCACAGATTAGTATTATGCATCGGATTGATCATGTCCTTTTTGCTCATGGAGGCCTTTCAACTGAGTTTGTTCGCTGGTTGGATCGGGATCT
>ONWK01000199.1 GCA_900321505.1 uncultured Eubacteriales bacterium | reverse complement strand
GTCACTGTTCACGGCTTCCTGAATGGATGACGGACAAAAGTGAAAAGATAAGAGAAAGGCCCATGCCTATAAGCGTAAGGTTGTCAACGATCGCAGAGGGAACGCCGGCACCGGTCATCCACTCACCGCAAAAGGTTGACATAACTCCACAGAGTCCTCCTGCACATACCCCGGTCATCCACAGCTTCTTTCTGATGTTACGCTTCTTATATGAAAATATAGCCACAAGCAGAGGGAAGATCACACCCGGTGTATAAATGGAATATGCCCCGGACAGTATATTAATGATATTTCCGCTGCTGAGAAGTGTAAGGCCCAGCGCCAGAGCGCCGATTCCCAGAACGGCAAATCTTACTATCTTCTTATCCTCTTTCCTGAGTATATCCCTGCTGAAGATGCTGGCGGCATTTATCAGGCAGGTATCTGTCGAAGAAAGTATTGCGGACATGAGTCCAAGGCTCATTATCAGCCTCATCCAGCCCGGAAGCAGACGCGCCACATAAAGAAGCGTCTTATTTCCGCCCAGCTCCTCTGCCGGGACATTCAGCCTTGCCCACACGCCGATCATGGAGATGATCACAGCAAAAATAAGAAGGCTCCCGGCTGCGAGCAGCGCGCTTCTCTTCGCTGTCCTGCCGTCTTTTGCTATAAAATTCCTGGACAGTATATCCGGTCCCAGGAAGAATACTCCCCCTATAACGAAAAACTGGGTGATCCATTTCTGAACTGTATAAGATTCATTAAAAAACTCTATCTGTCCTGTCGCGTCCCGGAAACTTCCCTCCGTGGTCCCGAAGAGATATCCGAAGCAGAGCAGGATACCCGCGATTATGACCACCAGCTGAATGCGGTCGGTCTTTACAACGGAAAGCTGCCCTCCCAGCGTGGTATATAGTATGACCAGGACAGCCACAACGGCAAGTAATATTTTGCTGTCCTTACCCGTGGCAAATGTAACAAGTCCTCCCAGGGCTACCAGCTGGCCTGCAACAACACCTATCCAGGATATTACTATTATCAGTGCCAGAAGGAATGATGCGCTCCTTCCGGCCAGCATTTCCGTAAGATGAGGCAGCGTATCCGCGTTCATACCACGGACCCGTTCCGACAGCAGCAGTGACTGCAGGAGCAGTCCGACAGCCCCGAAGGCAAGCCACCATATACCCGGAAAACCGATCTGATATACCGTATCCGTGATACCTATGGTTGTTGATGCTCCCAGTATCGTAGCCATAAGCGTCATTGTAACGGTGATCAGCCTCTGATCCTTTCCCGCAACAGCATATGACTTAAAGTCAGCAGTTTTACGGGAATCCGCCACACTTATCCCTACCATAACAAGCATATAGATGCCGAGCATTACCAAAAACGGAATATCCATATGAAAAATCCTCTTTCAACGATCCTTAAATTTACCCGCAAGGGACATACAGGAGTGAAGTATAACAGAGGTTTTTCTTCTCGTCAACCCCATACGCAAAATTAGGTTGACGCATATTCAGCTGCGTGCATTTCCGCTTCGCCCGATGCCCTCCCGGCACTCTTTTCGCGCAGAAAGGAGGAGTCGCCGGACTCCCCCTTTACACACGTTTCACATCATCTGCAAATCCCTATTCAGTTATATCCGGATCATCACCAAGGATGGCAGGATCCAGGCCCTTCCGTGCAAGGAAGCCCAGGCCCAGCGCATTCGGTCCCGTATGGGCGCCGATAGTATTATTTATGATACCCAGCTTATACTGCCTGTCCACACTGATACCAAGCTCATTCTCCACACGGTCCGCAAGCTCCTGAGCTGAAGGCTCATTAAATGTATGCACAACATAAAGATAACGCGGATCCGGATCCATCTCCTTTGCGATATGAAGCAGTTCATTGATGGCACGCTTTCTGGTCCTGATCTTCTTCAGAGGAAGGATCTTTCCCCCTTCAAGATGCAGTATCGGCTTGATATCCAGCAGGGTTCCGAAAGCCCCGCTGAAGGCAGAAAGCCTGCCGCCCCTTACCAGATACTTCAGGTCATCAACTATGAACATAGCCTGGAAATTCATTTTCACGGCCTCGATCCTGTCCCGGATCTCCTCCATGGACTTGCCTTCCTTCTGCATGTCTCTTGCCATATAAAGCATAAGGCCTGCGCCGCCGGATTCATTCAGCGAATCCATAACGATGATCTTCGATCCCGGATATTCCTTCATAAGCTCCTCTCCCACCTTATAGCAGGTATTGTAGCTCATGGAAAGACCTGACGAACAGATGATGGCAAGGATATCCTTTCCCTTTTTAAGCTCTTCCTCGAAGGTTCTTCGCGCACGGTCAGGATTAACACCGGAGGATCTGGCTGTCTCACCCTTGTCCAGTCTTGAGTAAAATGTTTCCTCATCCAGCAGTATCTCGTCTCCGTATATTACATCGTCACCCTCAAAAAAATAATACTGCGGAAGGATCACTATACCTTCCTTTGCGGCATATGCAGGATGCACGTCGGTATTGACATCGGTAAAAAGAGTAAATTCCCTCATATTATTTCTTCCTTCATAAGATTTTATCCCTACAAAAGAGTATTATACAGGAAATCCACCTCCCATTACAACAAAAAACTTTGATCTGACCCTGAAAAAAGCCTTTTTTCAGATTGCGCCGCAAGTCTGCATCTGTTACAATGTCTCTTGTATTTTTGCCGATAGTAACTAACACTAATAGCGGAGGTAAACCCATGAGCGAGATCCCTTACAAGATCTATCTTGAAGAAAATGAAATGCCGACCAGATGGTATAACGTGAGAGCTGATATGAAGAAAAAGCCCGCACCGATCCTGAACCCCGGCACTTTGAAGCCCGTTACTCTGGAAGAGCTGTCCAACATCTTCTGCCTTGAACTCGGAAAGCAGGAGCTGGATGACACCACACCCTGGTTTGATATTCCCGAAGAAATCCGGAATTTCTACAGGATGTATCGTCCGTCGCCGCTGGTACGCGCTTACTGCCTTGAGGAGAAGCTCGGCACACCGGCTCACATTTATTATAAATTCGAAGGCAACAACACCTCTGGAAGCCATAAGCTTAATTCCGCCATTGCCCAGGCTTATTATGCAAAGAAGCAGGGACTTAAGGGTGTTACCACAGAGACCGGCGCAGGTCAGTGGGGTACAGCTCTTTCCATGGCATGCTCCTACTTCGATCTTGACTGTCAGGTATATATGGTTAAGGTTTCCTATGAGCAGAAGCCTTTCCGCCGCGAGGTTATGCGTACCTACGGCGCTAAGGTTACTCCTTCACCGTCCATGAATACGACTGTGGGAAGAAAGATAAATGAAGAATTCCCCGGAACCAACGGAAGTCTGGGCTGTGCCATTTCGGAAGCTGTTGAGGCTGCCGTTACCCAGGAAGGTTACCGCTATGTACTCGGTTCGGTGCTCTCACAGGTACTCCTTCACCAGTCGGTTATCGGTCTGGAGACCAAGGCTGCCCTGGACAAATACGGTATCAAGGCAGACACCATCATCGGCTGTGCCGGCGGCGGATCCAACCTCGGCGGTCTTATCTCACCCTTCGCAGGTGAAATGCTCCGCGGAGAAGCCGATTACGAGATCATTGCCGTTGAGCCCGCATCCTGCCCCAGTCTTACCCGCGGCGTATATGCTTACGATTTCTGCGACACCGGTAAGGTATGTCCTCTTGCAAAAATGTATACTCTCGGAAGCGGCTTCATGCCCTCACCGAACCATGCCGGCGGACTCCGCTATCACGGCATGAGCAGCATCGTATCCGAGCTTTACGATCAGAAGCTGTTAAAGGCCAGAAGTGTGGAGCAGACATCCGTATTTGAAGCAGCACAGACCTTTGCCCGCGTTGAAGGTATCCTTCCCGCACCCGAATCAAGCCATGCCATCAGAGTTGCCATTGATGAGGCTCTTAAGTGCAAGGAGACCGGCGAAGAAAAGAATATCGTATTCGGTCTTACCGGTACAGGTTACTTCGATCTTGTTGCATATCAGAAGTTCAATGACGGCGAGATGACCGATTACATTCCCACCGATGAGGATCTTGCAAAAGCACGCGCAGGAATGCCCAAGGTTGATCTGTAAAAAACCAACATAGTCGAGGAGGAGGGGGAACCCCCTCCTCCTCGATTTCGCGTTGGCCGGCAAATATGCGTGCAAGCACGCCTGCTTGCCGGCCGTATCGCGCAAAAACCCCCTGCCTCCGGAGAAGGAGACAGGGGGTTTTTCATGGATAAAAACTTGAACGGGGTTATTTATCCTACTCGATCGTAAGGATATCAGCAAATCCGGTCACTTCAAATACTTCATTAACAACCTCACTGACATTCTTAACTACCATGGAACCGTTCTGGTTCATGGTCTTCTGTGCCCACAGAAGGACTCTGAGTCCTGCAGATGAAATATAGTCAAGCTTTTCAAGATCCATTATAAGTTCTGTCACACCATTTAAAGACTCCTTAAGATCAGCCTCAAGCTCGGGAGCCGTAGTTGTATCAAGGCGTCCCTCCAATGCAACAGTAAGCTTGCTACCCTCCTGTGTCTTATTGATCGTCATTTTCACTTCCTCCTTTACCTTAGAGATTCTTCTTTATCGTTAAGATATTTTTGCCATCCCGATATTCATACGAAATATCATCCATGGTCTTTTTTACCAGAAATATACCAAGTCCGCCAATCTGCCTCTCCTCTGCGGAAAGGGTTACATCCGGATCATCCTTTTCCAAAGGATTATATGGCACTCCCTGATCCTTGAATGTTACCATGACCTGCGCAGGCTCCTCTTTACGCCCGTGTACTTCAACCGTCGCGGTTCCGGAACCTGAACCATAGGCATAATGGGCTATATTACCAAACAGCTCATCTATGGCAACGTCTATCTGCATCTGCGCCTTCATGGAACAGCCAAGCTTTTCCAGTTCTTCATTCACAAAATCCGTAACCGTCGCCACATTATCAATTGTTGCATCCACTGTGATCTGTTTAGGATCTCCCATGCTCCAAGCCACCTCCTTCCGACATTTTTCGTAACCCATAAGAATATTACCACAAAAAATGAAAGCTGTCGATAAAATCTTGTTAAAAATGTGTGTTCAGTGTCACTCAAAATTTTTCTCATCGGAAAGAAATGCCTTCATATCCTCCATTCTCGCGTAAGCGCCCTCCAGAGTCGGCTCATTTACGCCGCAATAGAACTTGATCTTCGGCTCTGTGCCCGAAGGCCGTACGGCAAGCCACGCGCCGCGTTCAAGCTCATAATAAAGCACATTCGACTTCGGAAGACCGGTTCCCGTAACCTCACCGGTTTTAAGATCCTTTCTGGTATCAAACTCATAATCCCTTACCGCCTCGATCTTAAGACCTGCGATATTGTCCATATCTTTATGGCGAAGGGTCTCCATCATGGTATTGATCTTCTCGGCGCCGTCAGCCCCCTTAAGTACAAGGAAGGACAGATTCTCGAGATAATAACCGTATTTCAGGAAAATGTCATTTACCGCGTCACATAAGGTCTTACCCTGCAGCTTATATACCGCCGCAGCCTCACAGAGCAGGATCACCGCCGAGCAGGCATCCTTGTCGCGTGTATAGTCACCGACAAGACATCCGTAGCTCTCCTCCATACCGTAGATGAATTTCCTCTTTCCTCCCTCTTCGTCGAAAATGTGGATCTGCTCTCCGATATATTTGAAGCCGGTCAGGGTCTCCACGTAGGAAAGCCCGTATTCCTCGGCGATAACTCTTGAAAGGTTTGTGGATACTATGGTACTGCAGATCACGCCGTTTTCGGGAAGTATGCCTGCCGCCTTCTGTTCTCTCAGCACATACTCCTCCATCAGGGCTCCGGTCATATTTCCGTTAAGCCCCACATAGGGATACTCCGGAGTATCCGCCAGAAATGTTCCTTTGAACACACCGTTTGTATCCTTCACATAGGCTCCCAGACGGTCCGCATCCGGATCCGAAGCAAGTACTATGTCAGCGTCCACCTTGTGAGCCAGCTCAAGTGCAAGCCTGAATGCCGCAGGGTTCTCGGGATTCGGTGAAGTGACCGTGGGGAAATCCCCGTCCGGCTTTTCCTGCTCGGGTACCACAAAAACCTGCTTGAAGCCCAGCCTGCGAAGAACCTCCTGCACCGGTACATTTCCCGTACCGTGAAGAGGCGAGTATACGATCCTTATATCATCAGCTGCCTTCGGAATGGCATCCCTGTGGATCATCTGCTTCATCAGCTCCTGATAATACTGCTCATCCAGATCCCCGGGAATGATATTATACAGACCTTTTTCCGAAGCTTCTTCAGGAGACATGGTCTTAATGTCCGCATAATCCGTCACCTGAGCCACATGCTCAAGGATATTCTTATCATGAGGCGGCGTGATCTGCGCACCGTCCTCCCAGTAAACCTTATATCCGTTATATTCCGCAGGGTTATGGCTGGCAGTGATCACTATGCCTGCCACGCAGCCCAGCCTGCGTACCGCAAAGGACAGCTCCGGCGTAGGACGAAGAGAATTAAAAATGTAGGTTTTTATTCCGTTTGCATTCAGGGTCAGTGCCGCTGCTTTGGCAAATTCCGGAGACATGTGCCTGGAATCATAGGCAAGGGCCACGCCCTGAGCCATCTTCTCTTCGCCAAGGGACCGGATATAATTTGCCAGACCCTGGGTCGCCAGTGTAACGGTATATACGTTCATCCTGTTGGTTCCTGCTCCGATAACCCCGCGGAGTCCTCCGGTACCGAACTTAAGATTTCTGTAAAAACGGTCCTCTATCTCCGCATCATTTCCGGCTATACTGCGGAGTTCATTCTTTGTCTCCTCGTTAAAAACCGGCGATGAAAGCCAGCTCTCGTATACTTCTTTCGCACTCATTGTTTTCTCCTGTTTATTCTAAGATATTAGATCCTCCGGCACACAGCAGGGGTCCCTCAATATAACATTTCTACACCTGCTTCAGATACTCCAGATTCTTCCTGATAAAGTCGCATCTCTGCTGTACACAGAGTACCGAGCGTAAGGGATCCTCCGGTGTATTGAACACATAATCAATAAGCTTATCCAGGGTTGTCGTAGCTACATGCATCCTGGTGTCGCTGGAAGCATAATAGATAAATACTTCCTTCTTCTCATTGACCACAGCGCCGTTTGAGAAGACCACATTGGATACATCTCCCACTCTTTCTCTTCCGAGGGGTGCCAGGAAGAAGCCGCCCGGCTCTGCTATTACCTTTGACGGATCCTTAAGATCCGTTGCAAAACAATAGAGTACATACCGAAGTCCGGCAGCCGTATTACGGACACCATGGGCTATGTGGATAAAGCCCCGCTCTGTTTTGATCGGCGGTGCGCCTGCGCCGTTCTTTACTTCAGTAATGGTATGATATTTCCTCTTACTTGTGATCACTTCCTCATCGATCACCGCATGTGTAATATCATCACAGAGTCCGAAACCTATTCCTCCGCCGGAACCTGTATCGATGAAATCATCCATGGGTCTTGTATAAAATGCATATTTTCCGTTGATGAATTCCGGATGAAGCACCACATTTCTCTGCTGGGGAGAATTAAGAGTCACAAGGTTCGGAAGCCGTTCCCAGCTTACCATATCCTTTGTACGTACTATACCCGCTGCCGCAACTGCCGCAGAAAGGTCATTTGAGCTTTCATCCTTTGACTCGGAACAGAATACACCGTATATATATCCGTCCTCATGCTCCGTCAGGCGCATGTCATAAACGTTTGTTTCCTTTTTCTCGGTATCCGGAAGAAGAATGGGATAATCCTGAAAACGGAAACCATCCACACCGGTATCGCTCTCAGCCACTGCAAAGAAGCTCTTTCTGTCATTTCCTTCCACGCGGGCAACGATATAATACTTCCCGTTACGGTATATAGCGCCTGAATTCATTACAGCATTCACTCCGAGACGTTCCATAAAATAAGGATTGGTCTCGGGATTCAGATCATATTTCCAGAAAAGCGGGATATGCTGCCTTGTAAGCACAGGATATCTGTAACGGTCATAGATACCGTTATAAAAATCGGTTTTTTCATTCTTACGGCTGATAAGCCGCTCGTATTTTTCCTTCTCGATGTAGTAACATTCGTGCAGCATTTTTTCCTGTTCTCCTTTTCTCATTTCTGCTTCCGGGATCCATCTCCCGGCTCAGCATGTCATTTTGCACAGCTTCTTATTCAAAATTCAGACATTTCGTCTTCGATCATTCAGTTTTCATGGGATGCTGAACAGTCATAATAAATCTTACTACACCGGTTAAAAAAGCGCAAGTGGTTTAATTAAATATCGTGCTGTTTTTAGCTGTATTTTAAGTAAAAGGACAGCCCCGGAGCTTCCGGAGGCTGTCCTGATTTTCGTTATGATCTTTACGGGAAAAGTCCGAGGATCGTGTTCGCCCTGCTCACGGAAAGAGCTTCCATGTTATTCAGCAGGATGACATCCTGTACGTTCTTATCCTTTACAAACTGTGTAAGATTACCTTCGTAGTAACGGTAGTCTATGATATATACATGCTGATAATGATCCACCAGGAAGGGGGCAAATGCATTTCCGTAGGATTCCTTTATAAGGATACATGCAGAACCGTCGGTGATGGTCGGGTTCTCGATAACCGTGAAGGGGTTATCACCGCCGATGAAGCAGTTATACTTTGAAGTCCTTGCCCACTCCGATACGTCCCGGATTACATTCCAGTTCATATCATTTCCGTCGCTGTCCGTAAATACCTCATCGTTTGTACCGTTGGGCACAAATGCCAGTACAGTATCCGGATTATTTCCGAGAACCGGCGACTGATCCGAGGATGCGTAGAATGTTCCCAGGAAGCCGTCGAATTCATAGGTATTCTTAAAATAGTCGATGGAATGGGGTTCTATGCCCTTGGTTTTACACCATGCCTCATAAGCATAGTAAGCACCCATTACCGTCCAGTGATGGTCGGAGCGGAAATAGATATATTCCGCATTATGACGGATGATATTCTCATGGGCCGGCACTTTCTTAACCTTGTCATCCATCACACTGTAAATGTAATTGATGGCGTCCTCCTGGCTGGAACCGCCGAGCTCCTCCTGGATCTCCTCACCCAGGATAGCACCCCATGCTGTTGGCGCCAGAATATCATAAAGATTGACATTCGACGGCAGCTTTGAGCGGAGCGTATTTACCATGGAGGCATAATACTCCGAATTATCCTTGTTGAAATAGTAGATACTGAAGGCCTGTCCGTCAAGGATATATACGGTTCCCGCAGTTTCCATGTCACCGTGCTTGGTTCCGTTCTCAAGCTCCTCCGTTGTCTGCTGCTCTGTGCTCACAGGCTCCATGGCCTTTTCCGTGGTATCGGTTGTCCCGCCGCCGGTTGAGGAAGCCTTCTCCGTACCCTGCTCGGTGGAAGCCTTCGTAGTACCCGTATCTATGAGGCCCGCCTTCTGCGAGGGTGCATCCGGGATATCGTCCGCCTTACCGGAGACATCACCGTGGATCTCATTTTTATGAAGACCGTAAAGCGCCTTCACGCTGCTGCCCTGTCCCAGCATCTTCTCGCGCATGGGATAGGTATCGGTATACCAGGTTGCTACTTCCGTGAAGAATTTTCCCTTCCATATTCCTTCCCAGGTCAGGGACGGGAATTCCGCAAGCTTTCTTTTCTCTATCTCCGATTCCTTCGGTCTTATCCAGATCAGGAACCCGATCACCATGAAAATGATCAGCACAAGATAGAATCCGTATACCCGTATCATGCTCCAGAACTGCCTGGATTTCTTGACACGACGTTTGTATTCAGGACTGATTTTCTTCTTAGCCATATTTCCTCCTTATTCCTAGAAGGCATTATACAGGAAGGGCTGATAACCGCTGCCTGCCATAAAGATAACTCCCACGATCAGGGCTGCAAATGATACGATCGTTTTCCATCCGTATACGATACCCGCAGACATTTCCCTGTCTCTTATCATGCGCTCAATGGCCTTGCGGAGATTCCTGAATATCGGCGTACAGGCAAGGATCGCAATGATCAGGATAAAGATATTATTCTGCAGCGTAACGGAGATAACCTGGGATGAGAAGCCCTCTCCGAATCCGAAGAAGCCCTTTAATGCTATTCCCAGCTGCTTGAAATCAGAGAACCGGAATATCAGCCATCCGAGGTTGAATACGAATACCACATAAATGTGTGACAGCACCTTCGGAATCTGAATGCCTCTGGAGTTCAGCGCATTCTCAATAGAGATGAATATGAAATAATACAGACCCCAGATCACGAAATTCCAGGTCGCGCCGTGCCAGATACCCGTAAGCAGCCATACGATCAGTAGATTGATCTTTGTCCGCATACTTCCCTTACGGTTACCGCCAAGGGGGATATATACATAATCCCTGAAGAAGAAGCTCAGGGTAATGTGCCACTTACGCCAGAAGGTTTTAATGGAATCAGCGCAGTAGGGATAATCAAAGTTCTCGGGATAGATAAAGCCTGCCATCTGTCCGAGGCCGATAGCCATATCCATATAAGCCGAGAAATCGAGATACATCTGAAGTGAGAAAACGATGGAACCCAGCCATATACCCGTAACCGGCATCTTTGAGATATCCTCGGTCATGGGGAGCAGCGTATCCGCAAGCTTTCCCATCTGGTCTGCAAGGATAACCTTCTTGGCAAGGCCCAGTGAAAAACGGTATATGCCCGCCGCCATATTGGCCGTGGAGATCTTGCGGTGTACCATACCCGCCTTCATGTCCGAGTAACGGACGATGGGTCCCTGTGATATATGATGGAAGCAGACTACATACAGCAGGAAATCCCGCACATCATCCTCTGCTTCGCATTTTTCCTTGTAAACATCTACTGCATATGAGATCAGCTTGAAAATGTAGAACGAAAGTCCGAGCGGCATGGTAACCGTGATGAAGAAGCCGGCATACTTAAAGAATGCAAGCACCGCGATGAGCATGGCGATCGTGATCCAGAGCATCGCTATACTCCGCGTCTTCTCTATCTGCTTTGCTCCGTACCAGGTGATGGCGGTACATAACAGCAGGATAAGCAGACCTCCCAGTCCGGCAAAAAGGTAAAAGACAATGGAAAAGATCAGAAGAACACGGTTCTGATGCCTGATATTCCCGTCAGTCCGTGTTAGTACTATCTGATTAACGATCAGAAAGATTGGTAAAAAACATACCGTAAAGATTAGTGTTGAGAATGACATTTCTCCCCCCTGTACAGTCTGAGCCCGCAACACGGCCTTTTGGGGGCCGCCGCAGGACACTCTTATTAACTAATGTTAAAAAAACCATTTCAGGACATACGGATAAATAATACCATACTTCACATGATATGTCACGTTTTTTCATCATTTTAGTTACCATAATGTAACTATTCACCTTCTTTGATCACGGATGCGGAGCATCCGGAACACAACATGTAAAACAAAGAAGCCGGATGGACAACGATGCATCCTGCATCATTATCCATCCGGATCTTCCGGCTTATTCGGCGGAATCTTCTCTATCCACCTGAACCGGGAATATATTCTTATGCCGCACGATCTTCATGCTGGCATTTTTAATAAACTCCGTATCACGAAGCTTTATCCTGACGATCTGCTTATAAAGCGGCCGTCCCTTATTGACCTTATCCTTCAGCTTCTCAAAATACTCTTCATCCCCGAGATGCTCCTCAACCGGGAAGATCTCCGCAACTATCTTGGACTGCTCTTCGTATACCAGCGCCTCGGCTACACCATCATCTCTGGTAAGATCCATCTCCAGCTCCTCGGGTGAAATGTTCTCGCCGTTGCTGAGAATGATCAGATTTTTCTTACGTCCCGTAAGCACTATAAAGCCGTCATCAGTAACATACCCAAGGTCGCCTGTATGATACCATCCATCCGTCAGCACCTGTTCCGTTGCCTCCGGTTCTTTATAATATCCCTTCATGACCAGGTCTCCCCGGAAAACGATCTCACCCTCGTCGGATACCCGGACATCTATTCCCGGAACGATCTGTCCTACGGATCCGTCCAGATAATGATGCGGCCTGTTGACTGCCGTACATGGCGAGCATTCCGTAGTCCCGTAACCGTTCAGGATATTTATACCCCAGGTACGGAATTCCTTAACATACATGGGATCAAGAGGAGCACCGCCGCAGATGATATATTCAAGCTTTCCGCCAAAGGCTTCACGTATTGATTCATAACTCTTCTTCCGTACGTCCACACCCATCTTGAGAAGAAGATTAGTACTCTTCATAAGGGTACGGAAAGCCCTTTCCTTACCCCTTTTCCTGATCTCAGCCCAGATCTGGCGATGGAAGAACTCCACAAAGAGCGGAACCAGGAACATGGTCTGCGGACCGAAGTCCTGCATATCCTTCTTTACCTTCTTCAGGCTCTTATTGATATATGCCGACGTTCCATAATAGATCACCATCAATATGCCTACGATAAGTCCGAAAGCATGATGGAAAGGAAGTACTGCAACAACAGGTCCCTCCAGCCTGAAAAGCTTGCAGGTCTGGTTGATCTCAAATGCGATATTTTTATTGGTAAGCTCAACCCCCTTGGATGATCCTGATGTGCCCGATGTGAAGAGGATGGCTGCCGTACGTTCAGGATCGATCTCGTAGCGAAGGAAATCCTTATTCCCTTTATCCAGCAGAGCCTTACCTTCAGTGAGCATTTTATCAAACTCATCGAAGCAGTAAATACGGCGGCCGCTCTTCTTTTTTACCTTTTCCCTGTACGTCCCGCTGACAAAAACCACGGTGGCTTCGCCTTTTTTCAGCAGCTCCTGGATCTCTTCCTCCGGAAGACCCTTGTCGATGGCCACGGCCACATTTCCGCCCATGACCAATGCATAGAAGGTTACTATCCACTCATAGGAATTCTCACCTATTATGGCTATGTTCTTCCCCCAGAGCTTCTTCTGAAACATCCAGGTTCCCAGTGCATTTACATCATCATAAAAATCCTTATAGGTTTTTGTAACATCTCCTTCATCCGAAGGATAGACAAATAATTCATGATCCGGTATTGTCTCTGCTTTCCCTGAGATCATATCCTTCAGGTCTCTGACAAGCGGATTCTCATAATAAGGATAGGCCTTATTCTTCATCGTGTTTCTCTCTTTCAATCATGTTCTAGTTAAAACCTTCTCTTGCAGCATACGAGGTATGAAGCAGCTTGTGTGCCTTATGAGAATTGGGCTCGGTCAGATACTTTTCATAAAGCTCGATGATCTGCGGATTGTTATGTGACTGGCGTATCGTCTGTCTCTCATCCTCTGAATAAAGTGCCTGTGCCCTCTTTTCCTTGTAGGTATCAATGATATCATCATCCTCATCCGGAAGGAAGCAGGAACGTACATAAGGCTGGCCGCCGCCGTTGATACATCCGCCGGGGCATCCCATGATCTCGATGAAATGATACTTCGATTTTCCGGCCCGGATCTCGTCAAGGAGGACCTTAGCCGACTTCATGCCGGAAGCGATCGCAACATTTACAACCGTACCGTCAATATCGATGGATGCTTCACGGATTCCCGCATCATGACCTCTTACTTCGCTGAATATGATCTCGTCCTTCTCTCTGCCTGTCATCTTGAAGTATACGGTGCGGAGCGCTGCCTCCATAACACCGCCGGTCACGCCGAAGATCACGCCCGCACCGGAATAATCTCCCATGATATCCTGATCCCATTCCTCATCGGGAAGTCTGTTGAAGATGATACCGCTTCGTTTGATCATCCTTGCCAGCTCTCTGGTGGTGATGACTGCATCCACATCCGGAACACCGTTGAAGAGAAGCTGCTCTCTCTGCTTCTCAAACTTCTTTGCCACACAGGGCATAACCGAAACCACAAAGATATCCTTCGGATCAAGGTTCTTCTGTTTAGCCCACCATGACTTGATTATCGCGCCCTGCATCTCATGAGGAGATTTGCAGGTTGAAAGATGCGGAAGCAGGTCTCCGTAATTATACTCGGCATAGTTTACCCATCCCGGTGAACATGATGTGATCATCGGAAGCGTGCCGCCGTTCTTAATTCTTCCCAGCAGCTCCGTGCCTTCCTCCATGATCGTAAGGTCAGCGCCGAAGTTAACATCATAAACCTTGTTAAAGCCCAGCCTTCTTAAAGCTGCGATCATCTTTCCGGTCACCGGAGTTCCTACGGGATAACCGAACTCTTCGCCCAGGGCCGCACGTACTGCCGGAGCAGCCTGAACCACCATGACCTTCCCGGACTTCATCGCATCATCCACAAGCTGGATCTCCGAATGCTCCATCAGAGCGCCTGTCGGGCAGACATTTACGCACTGACCACACTGGATACAGGGTGAATCAGCAAAGCTGCGGTTCTCGGCAGGAGCCACGATGGTATTGAAGCCGCGGTTCTCGAAGCCAAGGATTCCCATACCGTGGGCGTTCTGACAGCGTGCCACGCAGCGGCCGCAAAGTATACATTTTGAAGTATCGCGTACCAGCCCCGGCGCAAGCCTGTCCACATAGGTCTTTGAATGTGTGCCCGCAAATGCATCGTCTCTTGCACCCGTCAGCTTGGCTGCATGAAGCAGCTCGCAGTATTCATTCTTCTCGCATTGCTGGCAGTTCTTATTATGATTGGAAAGCAGCAGTTCTACGCTCTCGCGTCTTGCCTCAACCGCTGCAGGTGAGGAAATGCGTACCTCCATCCCCTCAGATACGGGATATACGCAGCTTGCCACCAGCCCTCTTGCTCCCGTTGCCTCCACAAGGCAGACACGGCAGGAGCCGAGATTGCATTCTCCATGGTTAAAGGTACAAAGAGACGGGATCTCGTATCCGCATTTCTTTGCAGCCTCGAGTATAGTGAGTCCCTCTTCCACTTCGTAAGGGATTCCTTCGATCTTGATATTTATCTTTGCCATAATCTTCTCCTCCCTTACTGCTTGGAAATAGCACGCATACGGCAGGTGCTGATGCAGGCGCCGCACTTGATGCATTTCGAGGTGTCAATGGTGTAGGAGGGCAGCTTATGGCCTTCCGGTACATAATCGGTCTTATGGATTGCATTAACGGGACATCCCTTTGCGCAGAGACCGCAGCCCACACATTTTTCCTTATTGATCACATATTCCATGAGGTTCTTGCAGACATGGGCAGGACACTTCTTGTCCCTGATATGCGCAATATATTCATCACGGAAATGCTTCAGCGTGGAGGTTACGGGATTTGCCGCCGTCTGGCCAAGAGCACAGAGGGAGTTGGTCTTAACCGTCTTTGCAAGCTCCTCAAGCTGGTCAAGATCCTTCATGGTTCCGCGTCCTTCCGTGATGCGGGTCAGGATCTCAAGCATACGCTTGGTTCCTATACGGCAGGGTGAACATTTTCCGCAGGACTCATCGCAGATGAATTCCATGTAGAACTTGGCCACATCCACCATACAGTTATCTTCATCCATAACGATGGCTCCGCCGGAACCCATCATGGAACCTTTGGCTACAAGATTGTCGAAGTCAATGGGCTCATCCAGGAATTCTTCGGTAAGACATCCGCCGGAGGGTCCGCCGGTCTGAATGGCCTTGAATTTCTTTCCGCCCGGAATACCTCCGCCGATATCATATATCAGCTCGCGGAGAGTGGTTCCCATGGGTACCTCGACAAGACCTACGTTATTAACCTTTCCGCCAAGTGCGAACACCTTGGTTCCCTTGGAATTCTCGGTTCCAACCTGTGCGAATTTATCTGCGCCCTCACGAAGGATATAGGGTATGCAGGCCAGAGTCTCAACGTTATTGATGATGGTCGGCTTACCCCACAGACCCTTAACTGCCGGGAAAGGCGGACGGGGGCGGGGCATACCGCGCTTACCCTCGATGGAATTAAGCAGGGCTGTCTCCTCACCGCATACGAAGGCACCTGCACCCAGTCTCAGGTGACAGTTAAATGAAAAGTCCGTTCCGAGGATATTCTCGCCCAGAAGTCCTTCAGCTCTTGCCTGCCTGATGGCAAGGCGGAGACGCTGTACGGCAATGGGATACTCGGCACGCACATAGAAATATCCGTTCTTTGCTCCGATAGCATAGCCTGCTATGACCATTCCTTCGATCACCGCAAGTGGATTTCCCTCAAGGATACTACGATCCATGAAGGCACCCGGGTCACCCTCGTCACCGTTGCAGACTACGTATTTCTCATCACTCTCAACATTATATGCAAACTGCCATTTACGTCCTGAGGGGAAGCCAGCACCACCGCGTCCGCGGATACCGGATTTGAGCACCTCATCGATAACCTCCTGGCGGCTCATGGAGAGCGCGCGGGAAAGCCCCTGGAATGCGCCCGCACCAAGAGCTTCATTAATATCTTCGGGATTGATCTCACCGCAGCCGTGAAGGGCAACCCTTCGCTGCTTCTTGTAGAAATTGATATCCTCCTGCTTTGTCACGCGCTGTCCGGTGGCGGTATCCTTATAAAGCAGGCGGTAAACAACCGTATGGTTCACGATATCCGTCTCGATGATCTCTTCCACGTCCTCGATCTTAACCAGACGATAAAGCGTATCCTCCGGATATATCTTTACAAAGGGGCCCTGGGAACAGAAGCCGAAGCAGCCGACGATATTTACCGTGACTTCATTGGAAAGTCCCAGCTCCGCAAGCTTTTCCTCAAAACGTTCCTTGATCTCCATGGAATTATTGGACAGACAGCCGGTACCTCCGCAGAGTACCACATGACGCTTTCCGTCATTTCCGCTGAACTTTGCATCCAGCGCTTTTGTACAGCTCTCTATAGATTGAGTCAGTTCTTCACGCGTACTTATCATCAGATCACCTCCCCCGAATGCTCAGCATCCTGATAGGATGCGACGATATCATGCACCTGTGATACGGTAACCTTCGGATATACCTTGCCGTTGATGGAAACGGCAGGCGCGATACCGCAGGCGCCGATACAGCGGAGCGCATCAATGGTGAAAAGTCCGTCCTCAGTGGTCTGGCCGGGTCCGATTCCCAGAAGCTCCGAGAATTTATCGATAACCTGCTGGGCTCCCTTTACGTAACATGCTGTACCCAGGCAGCATCCGATGACATACTTTCCTTTCGGAGTAAGCGAGAAAAAGGAGTAAAATGTTACAACTCCATAGATTTCAGCCACTGAGATACCGGTCTTCGCGGATACCAGTTCCTGAACTTCCAACGGTATATATCCATATTCATTCTGGATATCGCTGAGGATCATCATAAGCGGTGTCTCCTCATCCTTATACCGGTTACAGATGGCGGTGATTTGTGCCGTAGCTGCGGCTGTCAGCTTCCCCATAAGTACCTCCCTTAAAAAAAATGATAACTACCCCCTATCATACCAAATTTACAGCAAAGCCTCAACAAAAAAATACGCGTCCGTCTTCTCAAAACTCCGATCCGGCGGACGCGTATTACAGGTTCAATCTTTACTTGTAACTGTTCTGATCGTCATCATACTTGCGGCAGAGGTTATCAACCTCGGGACTGCAGCGGTAGCCTGACCACCACTGCTCCGCTCTGCTGCCGGCATTTCCCATTACACGGTTAACTCCGGACAGATCCGCCCTGCCGGCGAAGCTGTATTTAACACCGAAGAAGAGGGATACTCCCATTGCTATGATCAGTCCGAAGCTGAAGAACATGAACAGGATAACAAATACGAATAAGGATATCCTGAATTTTACCACGCCTTCGTAGGATACTACCAGATAGTTCTCCATGCTCTTTCTGATCAGCGTTCCCAGCAGATGTCCCAGCTTCTGCAGGAAGGAAGGGCCTTCCTTCTTTGGCTGCGGAACCTCTATTTTAGTCTTGCATTCTTTCCGGTTCTTTTCGCTTTTTCCGGTTTTATCATCTTTAAAATCGAAATCCTCCCTGAGAGGAACATTTTTCTTTGCATGTCCCATCCTCTCAAGATATACCATGGCCTCAAGCATATCGCCGCCGCATGCCTTCAGTGCATCTCTTGCCTCCTCGAAGCTCACATCAGCACATTCCCTGAGTCTTTCAGCCTTTTCAAAATCCTTATCCTTCATGATTACTTCCTCCCTTTATTATGCAGGACTTTTATGTCCGTATGTCTTCCTTACAGCGCATATACTAACAAATGAAAATGAAGGAATCTTTGGAGTAAGATTAAAATCGGATTAAAAAAAATGCCGAAAAAAAACGGAAATGAGGATCATTTTTCTCCTTGCACTGAAGCCGCTGCTGTAGTATCATATCGTTTCGCGCATTTCAAGTCAAAGAGGAGATCATGATGAAGAAAGACAAACTAAAACCGATGCTGTTCAGTGTCATCAAGACCTATAACGGAAAGAAGTTTGCAACGGATGTGGTATCCGGCATAATAGTCGCGATCATCGCGCTGCCGCTTTCCATAGCGCTGGCGCTGGCTTCGGGTGTCGGTCCGGAACAGGGTATATACACAGCGATCATCGCAGGCTTTCTTATCTCATTTCTGGGCGGCAGCCGTGTGCAGATAGCCGGCCCCACCGCAGCCTTTGCGACGATAGTTGCCGGGATAGTTGCCGAAAACGGAATGAGCGGGCTGGCTCTGGCAACGGTCATGGCCGGCATCCTTCTGGTGATCATGGGCTTCCTGCGTCTGGGATCCCTCATCCGTTACATTCCCTACACCATAACCACCGGTTTTACGGCAGGTATCGCAGTTACGATCCTTATCGGACAGATAAAGGATTTTCTGGGGCTTACCTATCCCGACGGCACGGTCACCATAGAAACCAAGGATAAGGTTGCTGCCATCTTTGATAATATCAGCACCATAAACTTCGAAACCCTGCTGGTGGGCGCCGTATGTCTCGCCATACTCATCGTCTGGCCCTACATTTCATCCAAGATACCGGGATCCCTCATCGCGGTTATCGTCGGTATAGTCATGGTCAGGACCATGAATCTGAATGTAAATACCATCGGCGACCTCTACTCGATAAACAACAGTCTTCCTTCCTTTACCATGCCCGATTTCTCCTTTGAAATGATAAGGAAGGTGGCTCCGGACGCGGTAACGATAGCCATACTTGCCGCCATCGAATCCCTGCTTTCCTGCGTTGTTGCCGACGGAATGATCAATTCCCACCACCGGCCGAATATGGAGCTCATCGCCCAGGGCATCGGAAATGTGGGCTCCGCACTCTTCGGCGGTATCCCCGCCACCGGAGCTATCGCGAGAACCGCAGCAAATATCAAGAACGGCGGGCGCTCTCCCATCGCAGGCATCGTACACTCGATAGTACTTGTACTGGTGCTGGTGTTCCTTATGCCCTATGCATCATGGATCCCCATGCCCACCATTGCCGCCATACTCTTTATGGTAGCCTATAACATGTGTCAGTGGAGAACCTTTGTACATCTCTGCAAAACCTCTCCCAAAAGCGATATTCTGGTGCTGGTGGCAACATTTGTCCTTACCGTGGTATTCGATCTTGTGGTTGCCATAGAGGTCGGCATGGTCATGGCATGTGTACTCTTCATGAAGCGTATGAGTGAGGAATCCGTGGTCTCCGGCTGGAAATACTATGACCCTGAGGAAGATCCCGACGGTATGGATCTTAAGGCCATTCCCAGACATGTGCGTGTCTATGAGATCTCCGGCCCCATGTTCTTCGGAGACGCGGACCGTCTTGCGGGAGTTCATTTTAAGGATTTCACAAAGGTTATCATATTACGTATGCGGGGTGTTCCGGCACTTGACGCCTCGGCCATGCATGCCATGGAACAGCTCTATGACCGCTGCAGTGAAGCCGGCGTTCAGCTTGTATTCTCTCACGTAAATGAACAGCCCATGAAGGCCATGGAAAAGAGCGGCTTCGTGGAAAAGGTGGGAAGGGACAACTTCCGGAAGCATATAGATGACGCCATAGAGTGGGCAAGCAACCTGTAAATACTTCGTAGCTTTTCAGCTCCCCGGATCAGACACTGATTGTATTCTCGTCAGAAATCTCTTCGCCCGTCTTCCTTTGAAGAATCAGCATCACCAGATAGCCGATCCCGACTCCGATAACGCCTCCCAGCCCGTTACTTATCACATCATCCAGCTCGGCAAGTCCCCTTCCTGTAATATACTGAGCGATCTCAATAAGAACGGAAAATGCCACAGGTATCAGCATCACACGGCATTTTCCGAGTATTCTGAACAGGATGGTTCCCATCGGAATAAAAAGCCATATGTTATCCATTATGTCCTTCCGCAGCAGCGGATCGCTGAAGAACTGTCTGTAGGACCAGAACGGTTCCAGATTTATGGTCTCTGAACTCTGTGAACGGCGATAGACTGTCATATAAAGTATCGCGCATACATAAACAGCAAGAAGGATCAGATTCTGCCTTTTTCCCACGAAGAAGGAAATGCACAGCGCTATCATCACAGCCACGATCACACTGAGTGGCTGATTATACAGGTAATTCTTGAGATTGAATATTTCCTTCCCGTCTGCATCCAGATAGGTAACCTTATCATTTTCCGTCAGTGTCCCGTACTGGCCCTGCTGAAGCCTGGCCGGATTACCCTCGCTGTCAAAATACATATCCGTCCTGATGCTGTCATCTTCATAATAAGACCTTTTGATGGCGGCATAACCCTCCGGGCACTTCACCGGCTTCCCGTCGGATCCGAGATATGTCAGAACGGATGCCCTGCCGAACTCATCATATTCCCTGTGTATCCCGAATATCACATCTCTCTGGGCATGGGGCTGATCATTTTCGTCATAGAAGTATTCATACTCTATCCTTCCCGTATCCGGCCCTTCCGAATACAGGATACGTTTTGAGATCGCCAGATTCTGCTTTGTCATCACAGGTCTGTCAGACTTATCCACATATCTTATAACTATGTCAAAGCCGTTCTCATTATATGAGAAGATCCTGCCGCAGCCATAAGAATCAGTGGCGACAGCCTCTCCCTCCGTGTCCTTAAAATACTCCGTTTCCGTCATGCCTTCAGCATTGAAGGTTCTTACCATGGATGCATATCCGGAATCGATCATCACAGGATGTCCCTCTTCATCCAGATACGTCAGCTTTACCGGCTGCTCCAGGTCATTATATTCCCGCAGCAATGCGTAATATCCGGAGCCGAGACGCACCTTTTCTCCTTTTTCATCAAGGTACTCCTCCAGTACCGTATTTCCGTTTTTCGTACTTTTCATCACCGCATATCCGAGATTGGCCGCAACTGCCGGATTCCCGTCCTCATCGAGATATGATGTGGTGGTGATATCACCATTTTCTTCCACAACCATCCTGAGTGACGTGGAACGGAACTGATCCTCCCGGTTATCTCTGTACGAGAACAAAGCTATGCCAAATGAAAAAAGGAAAAACCCCGCCAGCGCAGCAAGTAGAATACCGATCTTCAGTTTTGAAGCAGTCTTATTCATAAATCCTCCGGAGGACCGGTCCTTACCGTACTTCAAACTCATCCTCTTCTGCCGAAAGCTCCACCTTTCCGCCATCCTTCAGACGGCCGAAAAGGAGGTCGTCCACAAGCAGGGGCTTGATCTCATTCCGGATGACACGGTCAACCTCCCGGGCTCCGAATTCCACGCTGACACCCTTTTTCTGTACAAGGGCTATGGCCTTCTCATCCGCCGAGAATTCCACCTTTCTCAACCTCAGCATATCCGACAGCTCGCCCAGCTTCTTTTCCACAACCCTGCGTCCCATGTCATCATCCATGGCATGGAAAATAACCACCTTATTAAGACGGTTTCTGAATTCCGGTGCGAAGGTATTTTTCACTTCATCCTTAAGCACGCTCTCATCCATGCTCTGGGCTCTGAAGCCTATGCCGGTCTTACCCAGTCTGGCCGCGCCGGCATTTGAAGTCATGATTATCACCACATTCCGGAAATCCGCCTTCCGGCCCTGGTTATCTGTCAGTGTCGCATAGTCCATTATCTGAAGGAGTATATTGAAAATGCTCACATGAGCCTTCTCTATCTCGTCCAGCAGCAATACGGAGGACGGATGCTTACGTATCTCTTCGGTAAGTATGCCGCCTTCCTCATAACCCACATAACCGGCAGGCGAGCCGATAAACTTGGCCACCGTGTGCTGTTCCATGTATTCGCTCATATCAAAGCGGATGAGCTTTACTCCCAGCTCCTTCGCCAGACATTTTGCTATCTCCGTCTTGCCCACACCGGTAGGGCCTACAAAAAGCAGGCTGGCCAGAGGCTTCTCAGCATCCAGAAGTCCCGCCTTGGAAAACTTGATGGCATTGACAACCTGTGACACCGCTTCGTCCTGACCGAATATCCGTGCCTTAAGCCTCTGCTCAAGTGTCGCGAGTCCCTCACGTTCTTCCGCATCAACTGTTTCCACCGGAACCCGGCAGATGCTTGTGAGCACCTGGTTCACCACATCCTTGCCCACGGTCTGCTTTTTTTCTTCTAAAGGATGGATCCTGCGGTATGCCCCGGCCTCATCTATCAGATCTATGGCCTTATCCGGAAGAAATCTTTCGTGGATCAGCTTTGCGCTCATGGATGCCGCATATTCCGGCACCTCATCCTCATAGCTTACCCCATGGAACTCTTCATATCCCGGCAGCAGTCCCTTAAGTATCTCCACCGTCTCCTGAATATCCGGCTCCCGGATCTCCACATTCTGGAACCTGCGGATTATGCTTTTATCCTTCTCCAGTCTTTTCTTATATTCTTCAAAGGTTGTTGCTCCGATAAACCGTATATGTCCCTCAGCGAGATACGGCTTCAATATATTTGCCGCATCCAGCGTACCCTCAGCCGTCCCCCCCGCGCCTATAAGATTATGTATCTCGTCTATATAAACTATGGGGCGTTCATCCTTTGCGATCTCGCTCATCACCTTCTTAAGGCGTTTTTCAAATTCACCTCTGTACTTTGTACCGGCAACAGCTCCGCCGAGATCCAGCGCATAGACACGGCTGCCCCACAGCGGTTCGGGAACCTTTCCTTCCCGTATCCTTTCCACCAGCCCATAGGTGATGGCCGTCTTTCCGACCCCCGGCTCACCTATATGAAGTGGATTATTCTTCTCCTTCCTGCAAAGGATCTGGATAGTCCTCTCCAGCTCCTCTTCTCTTCCTATCAGCGGATTGATATCCTTCAGCGTATCATTTAGACACGGAGCAAATGAATTTCTTCCCGAAGAACCCTTTCCTCGAGCTTCCTTTCTCCTTCCGCGCACCTGAACACCGGTGTCGTCATCATCGTCATTGTCGTAATCATCTTCATCATCAGCGTCATCGTCATCATAATCAGAAGCAGCATCATCCGGAGCATCAGCATCATCCGCTTCTTCGTCTTCCCTGCTTTCTTCCTCCGGAGCCTCCTCCGTCTCCGCAAGCGCCCTGAGCATATCCACCTCATCCACGCCCTGCAGTTTCATATAATATGCGGCATATCCATCCTTAAGCTGCCAGACGGCCCTGAGAAGATGCTTCATTTCTATCGTATCATTTCCGCAGCTCGATAAATGCATCTCTGCATATACCAGCATCTTCTTTGTAGCTTCCGAAAATTTTGGTGTGCTGTTCTTTTTCTTCGGGACATATTTTTCCATATATTCCCGCAGTCTCCGTTTCAGCTCCTCCACATCTCCGTCGCAGGAAGAAAAAGCCAGCCGGAAGTTCTCCTGTTCGCACATGGCAAGAAGGAGCGCCTCCGGCGTAACGTATTCATACCCATTTTCCGTCACAAATTCTCCCGCATACTGCAGGATCTCCGCAACCTCCCTTGTAATATTCATTACCTATGCCTCCTCTGTCAGCATGCGAAAGGGAAAGCCCTCCGCCTTCGCCCGTTCCATAGCAGTCTTTACTTTGGTAACGGCAATGTCATAGGGATAAACTGCCACAACCGCCCGGCCGCCGCGGTGCACCTGCATCATCAGCTCCTCCGCTGTTACAGGATCCTTGTCGAATACCGTGATCAGTATATCCACTACAAACTCCATGGTAGTGAAATCATCGTTCAGCATGATCACCTTATACATCTTCGGCTCCCTGACATCCGGCTTTGACTTATCCTTTACCTGTTCCTTAACCGCTCCCTTTACTGACATTACCATTCCCCCTGTCTGATGCCTTCATCCAGAAGACGCTGATATTCCTTCCTGGAAATGTAAACTCCGCCCATACTTTCAAGATGCTCTGTATGAAACTGGCAGTCGATAAATATAAATCCAAACTCCGCCAGCTTTTCCGCAAAAAGTATAAGCGCCGTCTTTGAGCCGTTTTCCCGTTCAGTATACATGCTCTCCCCGAAAAAACACCTGCCAAGCGCGACTCCGTAAAGCCCTCCGGCCGGTTCTCCGTCTATATACGCTTCAACACTTACGGCATAGCCCTTTTCATGCAGCCTTCCGTAAGCCTCCTCCATTTCATCCGTGATCCAGGTATTCCCTTCCCTGAGGGTCCTGCAGTGATGCATGGTAGCTGCAAAATCATTGTTTAATACGATAGAACAGCTGTGTTTTCTCATGAACTTGCGCATGGAATGGGATACATGCACCTCTGCAGGCCATATCACATAGCGTTCCCACGGGCACCACCACCGTATCTCTTCCCCGGGATTGTACCAGGGAAAGATACCGTGACGGTAGGCCAGAAGCAGCCGCTCCACGGACAGGTCCCCGCCTACGGCCAGGAACCCGTTCGGTTCGGCATATTTCGGATCAGGAAACACTATTTCATCTTCTGGTAATCTGAAAACCGGCATTTAATAATTCTCCGCGTGAACCTCGAAATAACTTTGCGGATGGGCGCATACCGGACAGATATCCGGAGCCTGTGTTCCAACTACGATATGTCCGCAGTTACGGCACTCCCATACCTTTACCTCACTCTTGGCAAATACCTCCTGCATCTCCACATTCTTAAGAAGTGCACGGTATCTCTCCTCATGATGCTTCTCAATCTCTCCCACAGCCCTGAACTTCGCTGCCAGCTCCGGAAAGCCTTCCTTTTCTGCGGTTACGGCAAAGCCTTCATACATATCTGTCCATTCATAATTTTCACCGTCTGCGGCAGC
>ONWK01000187.1 GCA_900321505.1 uncultured Eubacteriales bacterium | reverse complement strand
TCTTTCTGTTGCACTTTCCCGGGAGTCGCCTCCGCCGGACGTTATCCGGCATCCTGCCCTGTGAAGCCCGGACTTTCCTCACCCGGTCTTAAGGATCTGTCACAGAATAACTTTTCACTTGGCTTGTTCAATCGTCCATTTGAAAAGTTAATTCTGAACAGCTCCTTATAGACCGGCCGCGATCACCTGTCCTGCTCGGCAGATGATAGTGTAGCATATTTGCGGGCGAAATGCCAAATGCTTTTTTACATGGATATAAAATACAAAAAAAGGAGAAGGACTATGGAACTTGATACCTGTATTAGGGAACGCAGAAGTGTACGCAGATTTACGGAAGAGAAGGTTGACCACGAGACTATCGAAAAGATCATAGATCTTGCACGTTTTGCACCTTCATGGAAGAATACCCAGACCGCACGTTATTACATCGTTGAGGATGTGGATAAGATCCGTAAGATCGGAGAAGAGGCAGTACTGGGCTTCGAAGGCAATCAGAAGACTCTGGCAAAGGCACAGCAGCTGCTGGTTCTTGCTACGGTCAACAAGCGCTGCGGATATGAGAGAGACGGTTCATTTACTACATCAAAGGAAGACCGCTGGGAAATGTTTGACGCCGGCATCGCCGCACAGACCTTCTCCCTTGCAGCCCATTCCCTGGGCGTCGGAAGCGTAATGCTCGGTATCTTCGATGAGAAGAAGGTTGCCGAGATCATCGATCTTCCCGAGGGACAGAGCGTATCCTGCCTGCTCGCGATAGGTTATCCGAAGTTTACACCGGATCCGGTACCGCGCAAGGAGGTTGCAGATCTGCTGCAGTACAGATAATCCTTTTTACACAGAGGTGTTAACACTTGAAGAGAGTTTTTATTACCGAGAAGCCCAGCGTTGCCCAGCAGTTTGCGGCGGCGCTGGGAATTCATGGTGCCCGTAAGGACGGGTATGTAGAGGACGGAGATACCATAGTTACCTGGTGCGTAGGCCATCTGGTGACCATGAGTTATCCGGAGGTCTATGATCCGAAGCTGAAGAAATGGAGCATGGAAACCATTCCCTTTCTTCCGGATCAGTGGCGGTACGAGGTACTGCCGGATGTGAAGAAACAATTTGATACCGTCAGCAGGATACTCAACCGTGAGGATGTGGATACCATTTATGTCTGTACGGACTCCGGACGTGAGGGCGAGTATATATACCGGCTTGTGGATCAGATGGCAGGTGTGCCTGCTACGAAAAAGAAGCTGAGGGTGTGGATAGATTCACAGACTGACGAAGAGATAAGAAGAGGCATAAAGGAAGCAAAGCCGCTGTCGGAATACGATGCGCTTTCCGATGCCGCATATCTCAGGGCGAAGGAAGATTACCTGATGGGCATCAATTTCTCCCGCGCCCTTTCACTGAAATATGCCTGGACAGTCAGGGATTATCTGGGGCTGGACCGCTGTGTGATCGCGGTGGGACGTGTTATGACCTGCGTTCTGGGAATGATAGTCGAGCGTGAGAGAAGTATCCGTAATTTTGTTCCTACCCCCTTCTACCGGGTGCTTGCCCATGTCGGAAAGAAGCCGGAGGAGGCTGATAATACAACACTTTTTGATGCCGAATGGAGGGCTGTCCCGGGCAGCAGATATGATGGAAGCCCCGAACTGTATAAGGAGAACGGCTTCAAAAAAAGGGAGACTGCGGAAGAGCTTATCAGAAATCTGGATGAACCGCTGCCGGTAACGCTGAAGGTGGAAAAGCTTACAAAGAAGACTGAAAAGAAGAATCCGCCGCTGCTTTATAACCTTGCGGAGCTGCAGAATGACTGCTCCAGAATCTTTAAGATCAATCCGTCACAGACTCTGGATATAGTCCAGGAGCTGTATGAAAAGAAAATGGTCACCTATCCGAGAACTGACGCCAGAGTTCTTTCCACGGCGGTCGCAAAGGAGATCAATAAGAATCTTGAAGGTCTGTGTGCATATCCGGAGCTTGGGGTATATGCGAGAAATGTGGTAAATCAGGGAGCCTTCAAGGGACTTGAAAAATCCCGTTACGTAAATGATAAACAGATCACAGACCATTATGCCATCATACCTACCGGTCAGGCAGTGGGACAGGCTGAAAAGCTTTCGGAAGTAAAGGCGGGAGTATATGATCTCATAGTACGAAGATTCCTTTCAATCTTTTATCCCGCGGCGGAATATCAGAAGATATCCATTGAGCTTATAAGGAACGGGGAACATTTCTTTGCCGGTTTCAAAAGCCTTGTTAAGCCCGGATATCTGCCTATAGCAGACAGGAATTACGGTAAGAAGACGGATAAGACGGAAAAGTCGGAAAAGGAAGATGAGGATGAACGTTCCATGTCTCCTGAAGAGGCGGCTCATCTGGTGGAGGGGCTGAGAAAAGGCAGCCTGCTTTCCTGCAACGGTTTTGATGTTAAGGAGGGCATGACTACGCCGCCCAAGCGTTATGCATCGGGTACGCTGATACTTGCCATGGAAAATGCAGGCCAGCTTATCGAGGATGAGGATCTGCGCGAACAGATACGCGGCGCGGGAATAGGAACCTCAGCTACCAGGGACGCCATTATCAGCAAGCTTGTAAAGAACGGCTATATCGCGCTGAATCAGAAGACCCAGATAATAACGCCCACTCTGCTGGGTGAAGTGATCTATGACTGTGTAAGATATTCCATACAGGGACTCCTGCGGGCGGATCTTACCGCCAGCTGGGAGAAGGGCCTTGCGGGCGTCGCGGACGGAAGCATTACCGCAGAGGAATATATGACAAAGATGTCTGATTATGTTTCGAAATATACCAATTATGTGAAAAGGCTCGGCAATCAGCAGCAGATCACAAGGGTATTTGACGAAGCAAGACCATATTATAAAGCCGGTAAACCAAAGGCTGCACCGGCGGGAGGAAAGAAAAATGAATGAGCAGTTACTGGAAGTAAAGAACATGTACGACCTCAGCCATACACTGGCTGCGCCGCTTCTGGAGTCGGTTACCTATCCCTGGGAGGCTCTCCCGAAGCTGTCCGATTTTATCAGGGAACTCGGCAAAACTCTGGGTGAGGAATACGAGCAGAGAGGAGAGGATATCTGGGTACATAAGACTGCAACGGTCTTTGATTCCGCATATCTTCACGGCCCTGTGATCATAGGATCGAACACGGAAGTGCGGCAGTGTGCATTTATCAGGGGAAGCGCGCTGGTGGGTGCGGACTGCGTTGTCGGCAATTCCACCGAATTGAAGAATGTGATCCTTTTTGATCATGTACAGGTTCCGCATTATAATTATGTGGGCGATTCTGTTCTCGGTTATTTCTCTCATATGGGGGCCGGTTCCATTACATCAAATGTAAAGTCCGACAAGACGCTTGTAGTCGTAAAGGGAAATGGGGAATACGGAGATATCGCCATAGAAACGGGCCTGAAAAAGTTCGGCGCCATGATCGGCGACCACGTTGAGGTAGGCTGCAACAGCGTACTTAATCCGGGCAGTGTTATTGGGCGTAATACCAACATTTATCCGCTTTCTCCCATCCGCGGATATATACCGGAGTCAAGTATTGTTAAGACAGGAAATGTCATCATTACGAAGAAATAAGGGATTTTCCGCTTCTTTTATTGTGCAAACTGTTTTGAAAAGATGAGCTTTTCCCATAAAACATGGGCAATAAAGAGAAAATTAATCAAACCATTGCAAAATTATGACAATAGTCTTACAATCTGTAACGTAAACTTAAAACGCTAAACAAATTGTAACTGAAAAAAGATTTTTTTTTCAAAATGGAGGGAACACGAAATGGCGGTTAAGAAGACAAGCGTAAAGGATCTTGCTGAGAAGGCTGCAGCTGTAAGTAAGCCGGTAGCTAAGAAGGCAGAGACTGTAAAGGCAGAGGTTAAGGCAGAAGTTAAGAAAGCAGAAGAGAAGGCAGCACCTGCTAAGGCAGAGAAGGCACCTGCAAAGAAGGCACCCGCTAAGAAGGCAGAGCCTGCAAAGAAGGCAGAGCCCGCTAAGGCAGAGAAGGCACCCGCAAAGAAAGCAGCTCCTGCAAAGAAGGCAGCTGAAGCAAAGGTTGAGCTTTTCGTTGAGTATCAGGGCGGAAGCCAGAAGGTAGAGGATCTTGTAGCTAAGGCTAAGGAAGTATCCGGTAAGAAGTCCATTAAGGTCCTTAACGTATACTATCAGCCTGAGAACAACAAGGTATACTTTACAGCAGATGGTGAGGAAGGTTCCTTCGATCTGTAAGAAGATCTGCAGATACCGAAAGAAGACGGCTTGTCTCTTTTCAGGATATACAGCTCATAAAGAAAACCCCCGCATTCCGAAAGGATGTGGGGGTCTTCTGGTTCTATATCGCGATAAGGCCGTCATGCGAACGTGCTTGTATGTACATTAGCAGGCCAATGCAACATTGAGCAGGAGGGGAACCCCCTCCTGCTCGATTATCATAACGGGTGTATAGGAGTCCGGATGTTAGCGACAATTTCAGTCAGGTACGGTAACGCCTCTCAGTTCGATCTTCGGAGATCCCTTCTTTCGTACATAATCGCCGGTAATGGTGACGCGGCCTATGGATTTGTCGCGTGGGATCTGGAACATGATATCAAGCATGAATTCTTCAATGATGGAACGAAGGGCTCTTGCGCCGGTCTTACGTTTTGCGGCTTCCTCCGCGATAGCTTCGTAAGCGGAATCATCAAAGAGAAGTTCAACCTCATCCAGTCTGAGTAGCTTCTGGTACTGCTTGATGATCGCATTCTGAGGTTCCTGAAGGATCTTGACATACATATCCTTATTCAGCTGGTCCAGAGCGCAGAGGATGGGAAGACGCCCGAGAAATTCCGGGATCATTCCGAACTCCCGAAGGTCCTCCATGGTCACGTGTGAAAGGAGCTTGGGATCATTTGTCCAGGTATCACGCAGTTCTGCACCGAAACCGATGGAGGACTGGGAAGTAAGCCTTGCGGTAACGATCTTTTCAAGCTCTGGAAATGCACCGCCGCAGATGAAGAGGATATTTGTGGTATCCATTCTTGTCACTGGCGTCATGGCATTTTTACTTCCGGAACCCACGGGAACCTCCACTTCGGAGCCTTCAAGCAGTTTGAGAAGCCCCTGCTGTACAGCTTCGCCGCTTACATCTCTTGAGCGGGTTTCCTGTTTCTTTGCACGCTTATCGATCTCGTCGATAAATACGATGCCTTTCTCGGCGCGTTCCACATCATTTCCTGCAGCTGTGAGCAGCTTGGAAAGGACGCTTTCCACGTCATCACCGATGTAGCCGGCCTCGGTAAGGGAGGTGGCGTCGGTTATGGCAAGCGGAACGTCCAGAAGCTTTGCGATGGTCTTTACGGTATAGGTCTTGCCGGAACCGGTGGGCCCGATCATAAGGATATTGGATTTTTCTATCTCAACTCCGTCGGCTTCGGGTTCCGAAAGCACACGTTTATAATGGTTGTATACTGCAACCGACAGGATCTTTTTGGCGTGCTCCTGACCGACTACATGGCGGTCAAGCTGAGCCTTGATCTGGTGGGGAGCGGGAATATCCTTAAGGGTGATGGGATGCCCCTTCTCATCTTTTTCAGAGGCTTTCTCCGCGGTTTTGCTCCGTCTCTTTTTTACCTTCTGTGAATCCGGGATATCATCTGTAGGCATAAACTGGTTCAGATTGTCGAACCCCGGGAATTTGGAAAGGTCAAAAAACGGCGAGGATGTGTTTGAAAACGACGCGAAGGTCTTGTTCAGACAATCCGGGCAGATATAGACATTATTGATGAAATTCACAAGCTTTCCGCACTCGCTCTCCGGACGTCTGCACATATAACAGTAATGCTCGAAATCATCATTTCCGTTTCCGGAACCGCCGTTTGTATTTTCATTATTATCTTTCGGATCTTTAGGATCAGACATGGATTCTTCCTTTCTGTGACTGTGTTTCAGGCGGCTTAATTATAACAAATGATACGAATGGGCGCAACCTTTTGTACTGATACGGGTTGCATCTTCGGATGCTTTATGGTATTATTGGCGGCGTTAAATCTGTATGAGGAATGACAATATGACTAAGATAATTGCGCATCGCGGGGCGTCACAGCTCGCGAAGCATGAAAATACACTTGAAGCCTTCCAGCTTGCCATCGATATAAATGCGGATATGGTGGAATTTGACGTTCGCTGCACCAGTGACCGTAAGCTTGTAGTATTCCATGACAGTACATTTGCCGACCAGCCCATAGCATATCAGACCTACAGAGAGATGGAGGAGCATGCGGCAGCGGAGGGCTTCCATATTCCCATGTTTGAGGATGTGGTAAAGCTCTGCCGCGGCAGGATATTTATGGATATAGAGGTAAAGGCTCCGGGATTTGAGAAGGAAATGATAGATATACTTCATAAATACTGCAGCTATGAGGAGTATTCCATCAAATCCTTTGAAGATCCGGCGGTATATCATATAAAGCAGATCGATCCGAAGATAAAAACGGGTCTGCTGCTGGGAAAGAGCCATGTGGGGGTTGCTTTCAGATTCAAGGAGATATTTCCGGTAAGGCGGCTCCGTCAGGCAAAATGTGACTTTGTGGCGCCGATATACCCGTATATCAGCCGTCTGTATGTCTACCGTATGCATCGTCATAATTATCCGGTGCAGGTGTGGACTGTCAATAAGGAGAAGCAGATACAGAAATACCTGAAATATAAGGTGGATGCCATAATCACCGATAAGCCGGATCTCGGCCTGGTGGTAAGAAAGAGGTTTTACCGGGCAAGATGCAGCTGAATAAGGTAAGGAGGGGGAAATGAAAAAGAGGATACTTGCTTATCTTTCATATGTGGATGAGATACTTAAGGAGGATGACCGGGACTGGGAAAGAGAGATCCGTAAACATCTGGATCAGATAGCCTTCTTTTCACATGAGAGGCTGGTGCATCTTCTGGTATTCATGCTTGTGGGCATCTGTACGGTCATGAGCATCCTTGCGTATGTAGTGAGTTCGCAGATAATAATCCTTCCGCTTATCGTTATGCTCTTCGTTCTGCTGGTTCCGTACTGTATGCATTACTACCTTTTGGAGAACAGTGTGCAGAGGATGTATCAGCAATATGACGAAATGCAGGCTAAAATTCAGCCATATTTTTCAATGCGCAAGGGTTGACAGTAGTCCGGAAAACATCATATAATAATGCATGAGAAGGAAAGCGTCCAGGGGTACTGGGCGCATTCTTTCATTTTACGAGCCCTAGTGGTAGTGCGCCCTTTTGTGCGCAAGATATTGGGGTTTTTAGGTGGTGATATATTTGAGCAGCAAGAAAAACAGAAAGAAAAAGAGTCAGCAGGGCACTGCAGCAGAAGTTGTAATGTCCGGAGTTAACGTGGCTGCAGCAGAACAAATGAATACAGAACCGCCGATCGACACTGTACAGGAAGCAGTTATGGAGGAACCGCAGCAGGCGGCAGAGGTATATAATGAGGAACGGCAGACAGTGACGGAAGTACCCGTTGTGGAATCTGCATACGGATACGGAGCTGAGGAACACTGGGAGCTGGAGCCTTCGATATACCGGGATGATGATGAAGAGCCGGAGGAAGATCCCAGCTATGACAGGGCGAATGTAAACCGTCTGAAAAAGCTGATACTTGTGGGCCTCATTGTGATGTTCCTTATTCCTACTGTACTCTGCCTGATATTGCTGATGAAGATCAACAGCATGCAGAACGAGATGGAGGAGCTCAGAGAGGAAGCGCTCAGTAAAAAGCAGCAGGAGAGAATGCTGGCTGAAGAGAATTCCACGGAAGACCCCCTTGCTCAGGAGCAGAATGCTTATGCCAGTGTTGAACGCGGAAAGAATGCAAATGCACACGTACTGACTCAGCAGCAGCCGATCAACCCGGAGGATTTTCCGGATGACGTTATCTTCCCGAAATCAAGTACGGAAGAGCCTGTGACTGAAGAAGTTACGGAGACAGAGGTAACCAATGGCAGAAAGGTATATCTTACCTTTGATGACGGCCCGTCGGAGAATACCGGCAGACTGCTGAACATTTTGAAGAAAAAGGGTGTAAAGGCCACTTTCTTCCTGGTACTGAATGATACCGAAAATACTCCGGTCATACAGCGTATAGCAAATGAAGGCCATGCACTGGGTATCCATTCGGCTTCTCATGTATATGGTGAGATATATGCTACGCTGGATTCGTTTACGGCTGATGTTGAGAGGGTTCACGATCTGCTTTATGAGATGACCGGACAGGACGTTAAGCTGTATCGATTCCCCGGCGGAAGCAGCAACAGGGTTTCCGAGGTTGATATTCAGGATTGTATCCAGTGGCTTACAGATGAGGGCTACACATATTATGACTGGAATGCTCTCAGTGAGGATGCAGAAGCTGAGTATACCGATCCCTACGTTCTGAATGCAAATGTAATGCGTTACATTCATGGTAATTCCGGTGATTCGGTAGTCCTGATGCATGACCTTGACGGACATCCCGAGACACTTGAGGCACTTCCTGTTCTGATAGATACCCTGTTAAATGAGGGCTATGAGATATGTGCCATAGATGGAGATACGGAGCCTGTACAGCACAGAAAGCTGGTGACGGAAGAAGCATCGGAGGAGGATCCGGAGGGTACGGCAGATGTCACAGCTCCGGAATATGAAGAATGAATTACTCAGAAACCAAATCATATATTGAGCAGAAGAACAGCCTCGGAATACATCCGGGGCTGGATGCCGTTTTAGCAGTATTATCAGAGCTGGGGCATCCTGAAAGGGCTGTGCCTGCAGTGCATATAGCAGGAACCAACGGCAAGGGCAGCATCATGACCTTCGTAGAGTCTGCTCTGATCAGAGAAGGACTTAAGGTGGGAAGGTACATCTCACCGGCGATAAGCGGATATCGTGAACGCTGGAATGTGAACCGGAGCATGCCGGAGAAGGAAAGGGTTGCGGAGCTCTTTACGGAGATCAGGGAAGCAGAGAAAAGGGCAGGGACGGAGCTGACAGCTTTTGAGGCGGAAACAGCAGCGGCATTTCTTCTTTTCCGTGAGGAAAAATGTGACATCATGCTCATTGAATGCGGTATGGGAGGCAGACTTGACGCCACTAATGTAATGCCGCAGAAGGTGGTCGATATCCTTGCATCCGTGAGTCTGGATCATATGCAGTTCCTTGGAAATACACGGGAGGAGATACTGCATGAAAAGCTGGGTATCGTACAGCCCGGGGATGTACTGGTCACGGCTCCTTTGGATGAGAGCCTTCGCGCGGAGCTGGAGAAGACAGAGCTGCAGTGGGTAGAAACGAAAATGCCGGACAAAGCGGAATATGGTAAGGACGGCACGGATTTTATATTTGACGATATGAGGATCAGCCTCGGGATGGCAGGAAGCACGGCACTGGAAAATGCAGTCACCGCACTTACGGCACTGAAGGTTTATAACAGCCGTGCTGAACAGTTCGGGCTTCGGCCTGTAGAAGAAAGGCTCATACCGGAGGCTTTCCATGACACAAAATGGCCCGGGCGTTTTGAATGTATCAGAAGGAATCCAACGGTAATAGTGGACGGGGCTCATAACCGCGATGCCTGGTACAGACTCGCTGAGAATATGAAGAAGCTTTATCCCGGCAGGCTGATACTTGTTACGGGCGTGCTGGCGGATAAGGAAGTAGAATGTCTTACAGACACATTTGCGCCTCTTACAAAAAAGGTATTAACCTTCACGCCTGACAGCCCCAGAGCGCTTTCCGGGGAAAAGCTGGCGGAGCTCTTTGGGACCCGGGGCGTTCCGGCCGTATACTGCGGATACGCTTCGGAGGCAATGGCAGGGGCTCTCAGGGAAGCCACACCGGATGATGTGATACTTGCGGCAGGTTCTCTTACATTTACGGGCGAACTTCTGAATAAAAAAGAAGAGATCGCCATGTTCCGTATAAGGCGGATACTTGAGGACGAGTTCTACAAAAAACAGATCAAGAAGATCATTTCCTCGGAATATGAGCGTGACTTCTGCAGACATGGCTTCGGACATGTATCTTCGGTGGCGAGGATAGCCTACATCCTTTCGCTGGAGGAAGGGGGCGGGATCCCGAAGGAGATGATTTATGCGACGGCGCTGCTGCATGATATTGGACGTTATACCGAGCTTGAGAAAAAAATGTCACACCATGAGGCAGGTGCGAAAGTAGCGGATGAGGTCCTGAGAAGAGCAGGTTTTACGGAGAATGAGCGGCAGGAGATCACCGAGGCGATAAGTGGGCATAAGGATCCGGGAGAGCGTTCGGATACGCTGTCAGGGATACTTTTCAGGGCGGACAAGCTGTCCAGAAACTGCTTTGTGTGTGATGTGCGCGAGGAATGCTACTGGCCGGAGGAACGCAAGAATAAGACGATATGGGTATAAGACTATGGACATGATAGAGATCAGAAGACTTAAGATATTTGCATACCACGGTGTCCTTGATGAAGAAAGGGAGCAGGGGCAGGATTTTTACATTTCCGCAAAACTGTACCTGGATCTCAGGCAGGCATCCATGGCGGATGATCTGAAGGCAACGGTCAATTATGATGTGGCCGCACATACCATAGAAAAGGTGGTCACACAGGAAAAATGGAATCTTATCGAGGCAGTGGCGGAGTCGGTGGCTTCGGAACTGCTTCTGCAATATCAGGAGCTCCGGTCGGTGGAGGTAAGGGTTGATAAGCCGGAGGCTCCCATAGAGCTGAGCTTCGAGACTGTATCCGTAACTATAAAGAGGGGCAGACACAGGGCATATCTCAGCATAGGCTCAAATCTCGGCAACAGGAAGAGCTATCTGGACCATGCTGTGGAACAGATGGGGAAGGATCCGTATATCCGGGTATTAAAAAGTGCGGAATATATCGAAACAGAACCCTACGGGCCTGTGGAGCAGCCGGATTTCCTGAACGGCGCAGTTGAAATAGAGACCTTGTATACGCCGCGGGAACTGCTGCAGGTGTTGCAGGATATCGAGCAGGAGGCAGGCAGGAAGCGCATTATTCACTGGGGCCCCAGAACGCTTGATATGGACATCCTTCTTTATGATGATGAGGTGATAAGGGAGGAGGGACTGATCATACCCCACGTGGAAATGGCTAAGCGTCTTTTCGTCCTTGAACCGCTGGTATCTATAGCGCCGGAAGTGGTGCATCCCCTGTATCACAGGACCGCTCAGGAGCTGCTGGAGGAGCTTAAGAGCCGGGAGAAGGAAACCGTTCCATATGCTACGGACGGATACATTTTCAGTGAAGAGCTGCCGGAGAAGGAACCTGTGGTCTGCTATGCCGGTGTACCCGGAGCTTATGCGGAGGCAGCGGCAATAAAGTATTTCGGGGAATCGGCCGGACTGCTGGCTGTAAAAAGCTTTGACGAGGTTGCGGCGGCTGTTATGGAGGGCAAGGCCGACTATGGCGTGATCCCCGTGGAAAACAGCTCTGCGGGCTTTGTAAGCGGTAATATGGACATAGTACGTAACAGTGGAGCAGTTGTTCTGGATGAGGTGGTTATAGACATAGAACATGCGCTGCTGGGACTGCCGAATTCCATGCTTTCGGATATAAAGAAGGTTTATTCCCATAATCAGGGCCTGATGCAGTGCAAGGATTACATAGAGCGTAACGGCTTTAAAACGGAGGCCGTAAGCAATACTGCGGTAGCTGCAAGAAAGGTCATTGAAGGGGGAAATGTAAGCTGTGCGGCCATAGCAAGCGAGAGGGCGGCCGAGCTGTACAATCTCAAGATCCTTGCAAGGAGGATCAATTTCTCCAGAGACAACGCCACACGCTTCGTTATTATTTCCCGTGAGAGGAGAGTGCTTACATC